>JBKJSX010000032.1:0-11422 GCA_046594375.1 Chitinophagaceae bacterium | reverse complement strand
TAAGCATAAGTGGTTCAGCATTGGATATCGATGAAAAATCAAACAATAATTTTTACAAAGAAGAGTTGGATGCCCAAACTATTTTTGGGAGCAATAAAAATTCTTCTACTGAAACAGTTGTTATCAAACAAACACTTAAAAGAATATTTAAATAAATCAGAATTAGATTCCAGATTTAGAAAATAAAATAGGCTTGAAGTTTTTAAAATACTTCAAGCCTTTTATTGTCAAATTAAAAATCTAATTATTTTGCCGCAAACATTTTCTGCATAACTATCGCATCACGCTTATAAATATCATCACGGAAATTCAGCAGTCCCTTTTCATCAACCCACGCTGTGTAATAAGTTATAAAAACAGGAACAGGATCTTTTACTTTTACAAACTTTTCCACGCCGGCATTCATTGCGTCTACAATTTTATCTGTTGTCCATGAGCTGTTATCTTTTAATAAATATTCAGCCATCTTTTGTGGCTCACTAAGTCTTATACAACCATGACTGTAAGCCCGCTTGTCCTGGTTAAATAAACTTTTGGCTGGTGTATCATGAAAGTAAATATCAAAACTATTCGGGAATAAGAATTTTACCTGTCCAAGAGAATTATCACCGCCGGGTTTTTGACGGATTCCTCCATCGGGCGTTCTTTCCATGTTATGCGTTTCAAGATAATCTGGATTTTTTTCAATCGAAGGTTCTATTTCTTTTTTTACAATACTGGCAGGCACATTCCAATAGGGACTAAAAACGATTGTACTTAATTTTCCTGTAAACATCATTGTGTAATGTCCTTCTTTACCCACCACAACATTCATGTCAAACACTTTATTTTTTCCTTCAAACAAATGAAGCACAAACTCGGGAATATTCACAAGGATAAGCCTGCCCTCAGGCTCCTGCGGCATCCATCTCATGCGGTTCATATTGATCAAAATATTTTCAATTCTTTTATTTACCGGTACATTAAGATCTTTTAAAAGTGATGCGCCCAAAATTCCATCAGGCTTATAACCAAAACTTCTTTGTGCCTGTTGTATGCCCTGCATTAAAGAATCATTATAGTTATTAGTTGTATCACCGTTAGCCATATAGCCTGATAGCTGCAATCTTTTTTTCAATAATAAAATGGCAGGTGATGATCCTTTTCTAAGTTGTTTTGCATCGCCGGGAATTGTTTGCCACCCACCGTTTTTTGAAATAGTTACATACCTGCTCAATTCATCTTTCAAAAGTTTGTAAGCATTGTTTACATTTTCAAAATATTTTTCGTCTTTATGTTTTTTGTTCAATAAAGAATCAGCAAGTGTTATAGGATCTTCCTTTTTTATGGGGACAAAGCGTTCCATTTCTTTACGCTTTACATATCCCTTTTCATAATTGTTCAATGTATATCTTATAAAATGTTCAGTAAGCAAAAGCTCAGTGTTTACCATTGATTTATCAGAAGGGTTTACCCTAAAATTTGAATCCTCAACAATGCCATCCATCTTTTTTTGAAGCGCTGCATTTTTAAAAGACGTATCACCTTTTGAAGCTTCATAATTATGAATGTTCCAGAAAGTAAGGGCCTGCTCTGTTAAGCCTCCGGTTGAGAACCATGCAAACTGGTAATTGCGGGCATTATAAAAACTTCTCAACCTGCGGGACAATGAATCGGCAACTTTATTACCAACAATAAAATTTTCAAGATTACTGCTGTCAAGGAAAATATTGTTGTAGGCATTTTCTTTAGTAACGCTCCAGTCTCTCTTGGTAATTTTCTTTTCTTTCTCAGCGCTGGAATTGCTGTTGTCACCACTATCTGATGATGATCTGGTTGATTCTCCGTTGTTATTACAAGCTATAAGCAGGATACAAATTAGTAAAGCAGAGGTAAATAGTTTCTTCATATTTTTTTTGAGTTTTATTTGCAAAAGCTATGCCTAAGCTGGAAATAGTTGCGTTTACATTTTTTATCTTGCACCAATGAGAAAAGCCGAAGATACGTATCGCCATAAAGGATTGAGAAAAAAACTAATTGATTTAATAAAAGAAAAAGGAATTACCGATGAAAATGTATTGGCTGCTATGATGAATATTCCCCGCCACTTTTTTTTAGATACTGCCTTGCAGGACATCGCGTATGAGGACAGGGCTTTCCCCATTGCCGAAGGACAAACCATTTCGCAACCCTATACAGTGGCTTACCAAACACAATTGTTGCAGGTAAAGCAATATGAAAAAGTTTTGGAAATAGGAACCGGCAGTGTTTACCAGGCTACCGTTTTGGCAGAAATGGGTGCCCAGGTGTTTACAATAGAGCGGCAGAAAATGTTGTATGAAAAAAATAAAAATTTCATCTTCAGGCAAAAATACCCCAACATAAAGTTTTTTTATGGCGATGGATTTGAAGGATTGCCAACCTATGCACCTTTTGATAAAGTTATTATTACTGCTGCCGCACCTGTTATACCACCAAAATTAATCGATCAATTAAAGATCGGAGGCAAAATGGTTATTCCTGTTGATGAAGGAAAATTCCAGCGCATGCATCGTATCACAAAAAATGAAGATGGGAGTTGTGAAGAAGAGACTTTTGAAAATTTTTCGTTTGTGCCAATGTTGAAAGGGAAAAATTGATCGCTCACAATTTCTAAAAAAGAAACTTTTTATTCCTTTTTATTAATTCTAAATAGGCGATGATCAAAAGTTAAATTGGTTGAATTTTTAGCCATATTTTAGCTTCAGATAAGCTAACTTCGCTCCAACCTATTAATTACACAATTATTTCCATAGGCTTTTTTTAACAATGAAGCACAACTCCTTTATCCATTTATCTGAACCGGAGCCTCACAGGATAAGAACTAAAAAGATACTTAAAGATCATCCTGAGATAAGATCATTAATAGGGAAAAATAAATCTTCATTTTTTATCACAGTTGCAGTTGTTGCATTTCAAATAACGGCAGCTATACTTCTCTCAGCACAACCATGGTGGCTGGTAATAGTAACAGCATATCTTATAGGTGCCTTTGCTAATCATGCATTGTTTGTAATGATACACGAGAGCTCGCATAAACTTATTTTTAAAAGCCCTGCTGCAAATATTGTAACGGGGATTTTTGCAAATATCCCCCAGATTTTTCCAAGCTCTGTTTCTTTCAGCCGCTATCATTTAAAACATCATTCCTTTCAGGGAGTACATGAATTGGATGGAGATCTTCCCAACAAATGGGAAGCAAAACTTATCAATAATTTTTTTGTAGGTAAAATAATTTGGCTTTTATTGTACCCGGTATTTCAATTATTCCGGCTTTCAAGATTAAAGGAAATTAAAACGTTTGATAAGTGGATGCTCTTAAATTATGCAGTGCAAATCATTTTTGTTGCTGCTATCATTTATTTTTTTGGAGCAAAGTCAATTGTTTATATGATACTAAGTCTTTTCTTTTCAGTAGGGCTGCATCCCCTGGGTGCACGTTGGATTCAGGAACATTACGTTGTTCATGAAAACCAGGAGACATATTCATATTATGGTAAATTAAATGCTATTTCTTTTAACGTAGGTTATCATAATGAGCATCATGATTTTCCTTCCGTTCCCTGGAATAAACTTCCTCTGATAAAACAAAAAGCTGCTGGCCATTATGATTCGCTCATATCTCATCCTTCATGGACAAAACTTTTTTTTAGATTTTTATTTGACAGGGAAATATCATTGTATTCCCGGATAACAAGAAGCGACCGGGGAAATCTTGCAATAAAGGATGAGATGACAATCAAGTCTGAGTTGATTAAAGTTGGAGATAAAGAATTGATTTAAAAAAATTCCTCGACAAAGTCAATCACACCTAAATTTAAAACTTCCAATTTAAAACTTGCTTAACCATAATGCTGCATATTGTTTAGTATAAAATATCGCAGCAAAAACATACCACCTAAAATCAGGATAGAATTTCTTCATAAAAGTTGCATGGTTCTTTATCCCGGTTATTCTTACCTGTTTTAATTTTTCTTTTGATGTACTCGCCTTATGTATATGCATCACTTTTGCATCGGGAAGAAAATGAATTTCATACCCCAGATTTTTAAGATCCCAACACCAGAGTACATCTTCTACGTACATAAAAAAATCATCGGCCAATTTATTTCCTTTCAATTCACTGATTATTTTTTTTGGAAAGAACATATAAGTGCCCCAAACCCAATCACACTTCATAATACTTTTATGATCAAAATAATGATGCAGCATTAACTGTTCTTTCTTTTTTTTTGGTAAGAATAGATACAAAGGAAAAACTTCCAGCAACTCCCAGCTTATGGTTCTAAACCTGCGGCAGTTATATTGCATTCTTCCATCGGGAAAAGTAAGTTGTGCAGCCGTCATTCCCACTTCGGGATGTTGCTGCATATAATCGTAACAAATCTTTGGAGCGTTATTTAGTAATTCTGTATCACTGTTAAGCAATAAAATATATTCTCCTTTTGATTTGGCGATCCCGATATTATTACCGCCCGTAAAGCCTGTATTTTCAGCACTTATGATCAAGCGTATATCAGGAAATGTTTTTAAAAATAAATTAGGATCACATTCAGATGAATCATTGTCAACTAAAATAATTTCATAACTAAGATCACGCAACTTTTCCTTTATTGAGCGGATGCAATTGCTTGTCAATTGAAAAGTATTATAGTTGATTATGATAATTGATAGCTGCACCTGTTAATAAACTTTATAAAAGAAAGGCTTATTTATAAGTATCCTGAAAAAATATTTTATAATAAAACCTATGTTTCGAATATATCCGGAAACATTTTCCCATTTGTATTTTGCATTCTTTCCTTTAAAAAGATTTTCAATAAATAAACCCAAAACAAAAATGGGAATTTCAATTATAAAGAAAAAGCAAACCAAAAGAAAATAAAAAATACCAAACTGTTTCCTTATCCGCAACAGCATTGAAATAATTATTTGCGTTGCTTTTTTACTCCACAGGTTTTTGCTGTTATCGTTCTCTGTATTGTAGTAATCACCACTTGTACCACCGCCGATATGGATTACTTTAGGTGCTTCAAATAAATACAGCTTTCCTTGTTTTCTTAAACGACTGCACCATTCTATTTCTTCAGAATACATAAAAAAATCTTCATCAAATAACCCTGACTTTTGCAGTACTTCTTTTTTTACCATAATAAACGCCCCGACGATCCAATCAACTTCCTGCACAGCAACTACTGATTTAATGCTGGGAATTTTTGATTTTAATTTATAACCCATATATCTTATAAAGCGACCAAGATAGGGAAGGGGAAGCAAAACATTCAATCCGCCTTTTTTAATATAAGCCCCCGATATCTGATGCGTACCATCAGGATTTAATAACTGAACACCACATGCTATTGCACCTGGTAAGCTTTTAAAAAGATCAATTGTTTTATCCAGAGCATTCTCTAAAACAATTGTATCAGCATTAAGCACTAAAATATATTCTCCATTCGCTACACGCATACCAATGTTGTTGGCTCTGGCAAAGCCTGCATTGTAACCTGATTGCATCCATCTTACATCGGGGAATGCTTTGCTGATCTTTATCTCACTGTCATCTTCTGAATTATTATCAACTACAATTATTTCAAAACTATATTTCTCTGTTTCATTATATATACTTTGGATGCAAGCCAGCACATGATTTGCCGATTTATAATTGATTATTATAATTGACAGATCCATGTTACACTTGGGTGTTGTCGCGCCTGACAAATGAATATTTCAATTCTTTTTTACGAAAGCTCATGTATAAACCACCGATGAGTAAAAGGTATAATAAAATGTTTCCTATCGTGGCTAATGTGTAACCTGTTTTATAAGATGCAGGTTCAAATTTAAAATTGATGACATGATGACCTGCAGGAACTGGCATACCACGCAATAAATAATCCACTTTGTAATATGGAGTTTTCTTTCCATCAATGTATCCATTCCATCCTGCGCTATAATATATCTCGCTGAACACTGCAAACTGATCACTCTTTGCATCACTCACATATTCTATTTCATCATTATTATATTTCATCAATTTTATTTTTGCAGAAGAATCAAATGCTGTTGTAGGAACAGTTGCAATTTGAGCTTTATCAATAAATACAGTTTTTGCCGGATCAAAATTGTCGAGGGCTTTTATTTCTTCTACCGGGCCATTTACCGTTTTGATCTCCTTTACAAACCATACTGCACCCATTGCGCTATCATTTTTTTGTACATTAATAACACCTGTTTTCTGATCAGGTAATAAAAAATATTTTGTATCCAGCATATTCAGCACACCCATGTTCATTTGATTTTTAGAAAGCTGTGTTTCTATCAGATCCTGGTAGAGCCTGAGTTTAGCAGCATGATAGCCGCCAATTGAACGATGGTAGTATGCGCTTTTTGATTCATTAAAACGATCGGGAGCTAAATTATAAACACGGTAGTGTGGATCTTTATCCTGCAATATGAAAGCATCAGCCTCCGAAGCTTTAAAATTTGTTTCAGTGTATGTATCTGCATCTGTATAATTATCCTCTCCCAAATATTTTTTACCGGCAATAAAAAGATCCCCTGTGCTAATTACAATAAGAATGATGACCACAACCAATGATGAAATTATTTTTCTTCTTCTTAAAAATAAAAGCGCTGCTAATAAAATAGCAAAGCCTAATAAACGCAGCAAATCCACGCTGAACATTTCTTTCCTGTCAGCTATCATTCCTGAAATTATCATTCTCCCGGTTTCTGCGCCGCCCTGCGCATTATTATTGTATGCTGCAATAATTTCTTTATCAACCGGTGCAGTGTAATCATTCATTAAATAAATAATTCCAATGAGAACTACGATACCACCCAATGCATACAATATCTTTTTAAAATGAGTCTTCAGAAATTCTTCTGTTGCTGCAGTAAATAAAATTTGTTGCAGGCTAAGTACTGCTAACAACGGAACAAGAAGTTGCGGAATAACCAATGCCATGGAAGGCGCACGGAACTTACTGTACATTGGCAGTGTAGTAAAAAGGAAATCATTAAACGCCGGAAAATATTTTCCCCATGCCATAAATATTGCCAGAACTACGGCACTTAATATCCACCATTTATGCTGCGATTTTACAACAATAAGCGCAATGATAAAAAGCAAACAAGCTATCACGCCAAGATAAACAGGACCTGAAGTGCCTTCTACAATTCCTCCCCAATATTTTGGAAGCGATGAAGCAAGCTGCATTGCATTTGTTTCGGGTATACCTTTTTCAACCAATTGTTTTACCAGATTTGAATTTTCATCAAAGGTCTGCGAACTGCTGCCACCATAGGAGTTGGGCATCATCAACGTTACTGGTTCGCCTTTGCCTAAACTATATTGAAATGCATAATCATTATCAAGTCCGGAGGTTTTCTTTTGAACAATGCCTTTATCGGTTGCCTCAATTGTTTTACCACCACGCATGGTATATTTTGCATAGTCGTAGGTAGTAAAAAAAGTTACCCCTGCATTACTGATGCCGATCAATGCCCCAAGAAGCGCAAGCGACAAGGCAATTACCATGTGTTTCCATTCTTTATTTTTTACCCAGCGGATTATATAACTGATCGTCATAAAAACAATGGCGATAAAAACATAATAATTTATCTGAGGATGATTGGCCGTTACTTCCATAGTGGCAAAAAGCGTTGTAACTGCAATACCTATCAAATATTTTTTTTCGTACAACCATATAAGCCCGGCAAGGAGTGCCGGTGCAAATGCAATGGCCATCATCTTTGTATCATGACCTGCACTTATAATTACAGGATCGTAAGTTGAATATGCAAAAGCAAGAGCGCCAAAAATACCTACGAAAGGATTGCATCGAAAAGCTATGCACAATAAATAAAAACAAATACATGCAAGAAAGAAAAAGTTGGCAGGTTTTGGTAAGCCCAGCGACAATATTTTGCTAAAATTTAAAAGATAATTTGGACCCTCAATTGCCACCTGGTAATTGGGCATTCCGCTGAACAGGTTTGTATTCCATAAAGGTAAATGCCCGAATTTTTCTTTATAATCCAAAGCATTTTTTTCCATGCCGTTCACGCTTACAATATCATGTTGCTGTAAAACTTTTCCTTCAAAAGCAGGTTTACAAAACAGTATGGAAACAATTACAAATGTGGCGATAGCAATTAAATGTGGCAGTAACTTTTTAAGATCAATCTTCATTAGATATTATTTTTCAGTAATGAGCGGCAATTTAAAGTTATTTTAGTGATTGTAATAATATATGGCCAGCCAGCGCCTTAGTTTGGGATAATTTTTAGAATATTGCTTTTTATAATTGCTTAGTAATACTGTGTATGCGTTTATTCAACTTCTTATCAAAGTTTACATTTATCTGCAACATTGCTTTTGGGTTATTTGTTTTATTCAGGTGGATGGAAATGAAAAAGCCTGTTAGCGGTGCAGGTGATAAACTAATTGCTGTTCCCTTTTTAAAAGACATTGTTATTACTTTAGGCTTTAGTGCTATTGCAATAAACATGTTAATGAATATTTTTTATTTCATTTTTTTAGCGAGGGGAAAATTAAAGAACATGTCTTTATTGCTTCCTGTTGTTAATTTTATATTCTTAATTGTACAAATATTTTATTTCTTTTTTTATTAATCAATAAACATGATAACTAATATTTTAAAAGATAAGGCAACAAAATTATTTGTGATCTTCTCGGCATTTTTTGTTGCCAATGCTTTGATAGCAGAGTGCATAGGAGGAAAAATATTTTCGCTGGAAAAAGTTTTTGGATTCAGTCCTTCACATTTTACATTGTTTGGACAAAAAGATCTTGCGTTTAATTTAACCTGTGGTGTATTGCTCTGGCCGCTGGAATTTATTATGACGGATATTGTAAATGAATATTATGGACCAAAGGCTGTAAGAAGAATTTCTTATACCGCTGTAGCCTTGATAGGGTACGCTTTTTTGATGTTCTACCTCGCAATAAAAATTCCGCCTGCAGATTTTTGGATAACGAGTGGTGTATCCAGCGGTGTTGCTGATATGCCCAGTGCATTCAACTCAATATTCGGGCAGGGTATGTGGATCATCATTGGAAGCCTCGTAGCATTTTTGGTTAGCCAGATTGTTGATGTAACTGTATTTCATAAAATAAAAAAAATGACGGGTGAGAAAAAAATCTGGTTGAGGGCAACAGGCTCTACTTTAATTTCTCAATTGGTAGATAGTTTTATTGTTTTATTTATTGCCTTTAAGTTAGGAAAGGATTGGAGCTGGCAATTGGTACTCGCTATTTGTCTTGTAAATTATGCATACAAGTTTACCATGGCGATTATACTCACACCGGTAATTTATTTTGTAGAACATCGCATTGAAAAATATGTTGGAAAAGATAAAGCACGCCAAATGAAACTGGCAGCAATGGGGATGGAGGATGCTGGATTTGAAAATATTCCTACAGCAGGGTAAAAGTCATTAGGTAATTAGGTCATTAGGTTATTAGGCCATTAAGTCAATAAGCAAAAATAAAATAACGTAATGACTATTGACTCAATGACTTGCTTTGATCATTGTTGCTACAATTTTATCAATCGGCAAAATCACACTATCGGCTGAAAATGAGTTCCAGTCAATGAACCGGAATGTCTCAATTTCCTTTTCTTTTTCGTAGATAGCCAATTCGCGTTCATCAAAATCAAATTCTTTTGTACGCAACCGTGCAGTAATTGGCTCCAGTGCTTTTGCATAATAATAAATGGAGACGATCTGGTGCTCAGGATTAAATGCGCTTTGCTGGTAGAAATCTGTTGTATAAATGTGCCCGCCTATATCAACTTTCAAATTCATCTCTTCCATGAATTCTCTTTTTAAACAATCTCTTGTTCCTTCACCAAATTCTAATCCGCCACCGGGAAATTTTGTATAATAATTGCCACGAATAAATTCATCACTAACCAATACCTGCTTTTGCTCATTGATCAAAATTCCATATACGCGAATATTGAACATTATTTTAAATTATAGTGTGATGTTAATCCTGAGCCTGGCGAGTATAATTGAGCAATTGTGCATAAGTTCATCAAGGCTTTTACAAGCTCAGGCTGACAACATTGTTCTCATTTGGGAATCTCTATCTCTCCTTTAAATACAAAATCTGCGGGTCCAATAAGATAAATATTTTCAAAATGTTTCTCATCTATCTTATCATATTCAACACTCAAATTTCCACCGGGTGTTTTTACTTCTACACGGTTAAAACCAAAATCGTTATGTGCAGATACTAATGCAGATGCGGTAACACCTGTTCCACAACTTAGCGTTTCATCTTCCACGCCGCGTTCGTAAGTGCGTACATAAATTCTATCACTGTCCAGGGTTTCAATAAAATTTACGTTGATACCTTCCTTCTCAAAATCCTTGCTGTAGCGGATCATTTTTCCGCCCGTTTTTACATCCATTTCTGCAACATTGCGAATGGGTTTTACATAATGAGGAGAACCCGTATTTAAAATAAAATGATTAGAATGAACCTCAACAAAATTTACATCTTTCATTTTTAATCTTACTACATCATGTATATCGATGTCAGCTTTATGCTCGCCATCTGCCGCAATAAAATTATACTTAGGTTTATGGATACCCATCCTGTGAGCAAACCTAACCATGCACCTGCCGCCGTTTCCGCACATACTTCCTTCGGCACCATTAGCATTGTAATATTTCATTTCAAAATCATAACCTTCTTTATTGTTTAACAGCATCAGTCCATCAGCACCAATGCCGAAGTTCCTGTCGCAAATAAATTCAATTTGCCTTTCAGTAAGGTTATCATAAAGGTTTGTACGGTTATCAAGCAAAATAAAATCGTTACCTGCTCCCTGGTACTTATAAAATTCAATTTTCATTTTTTAAATATTTGAATCTGCAATTATTTCTAAAGATCTTTTAATTAAATTTTCAACAACCATGGCGCCATCTTTTGAAAACTGTTTACTAATGCGATTGGCAACAATGGCGTTAAGGCTTACGCAATGATGACCTAACGTTTTTCCCAGCCCATAAATTGCAGAGCTTTCCATTTCAAAATTTGAGATACGGTGGTTGCCGAAATGAAATGTAGATAGGAGGTTAACCAATTCAGGATAGGCAAGGCCGAGGCGTAGCACTCTGCCCTGCGGGCCGTAGAAGCCGGGACAAGTAACAGTTATACCCTGGTGATACCCTGTTACAAAATGTTTTAATAGAGATGCGCTTGCCATATAAATGTAAGGGGCAACATTGCCTGAGGTTAATTGTGTGTGCGTTTTAAAAGCATGGATGATCTGTTTTTCTTCTTCATTATTTTGGGTGCGGTAAAAATTCATCAGGTTATCAAGGCCGAGCCCGTGAGTGCCTGCTACAAAACTATCAACAG
>JBKJSX010000049.1:0-9169 GCA_046594375.1 Chitinophagaceae bacterium | reverse complement strand
CGCTGCACTTCATTATAAAAATAACTTTCGCCTTTTGCAATATTATCTACAACATTTATATTGCTTAGTAACCCATCGAATAATGTAAGCTGCATTGCTTTTGCAGGCACGCCCATGCCTATGTGTGCAAGAAAAACTGCGGCGCCCACTGATTTTATAAAAGTGCTTTTGCCTGCCATGTTTGCACCTGTTAAAAACAAAAAGTTATTCTTCTGATCAAGTGCAATATCATAAGCAACGGGTTGAGACAGTAAAATATGGTACAAGCCTGTAAACTTTACAATTGGTGTATCACTTTTAATGAACTCGGGAAATACAAGATCATATGTATTCATTGCCAATGCCATGCCGTACCATGCGTCGAGTTGTGAATAGATCTCCACCAATTCAAAAATGTTTTGCTTGTAATGATACCGTAGAAAATTAGCGAGGTGAAGCATTTCCATCATGGAAAGCTCATCGGCTTTTTCTTTTTTTGGAATAATTGCGAACTGTTCTTTTTCAATTATTGTTTGTGCTCTTTGCAAAAGCTTTTTTAATGGCTCAGGAGATTCATCTTTTAAAAGAGCATTAATAAGCGATTGCATTCCTTTTATAAAATCAAACCCATGACCTGTTGAATATTTTACTAATGAAAAATCCGGTCCATGGAAAAGCTTATAAGCATAAGCTGCGGCTGCAGAGGGAGTGGAAGGGATTTGATCAATACTGGTTTCATAAAACTTTTGTATAACCATTATGCTGCCATTACTGATGGTCTGTGGCCACGCATTTTTATTTTGATGTATAACCTTTAGTGTTTGCTGTACTCCTGTTATTGCTTCAATTGTATTAAGTGACTTGCTAAAAGATTGTTTTAATTTTTCTCTTCCACCTGTGGTTTTTGTAAGATCAAGTTTATTAAATATTGAAAACTCTTCTTCAGTATTAAAAATCGAAAGATCATTAAGCGTTGTTTTGTCTATTTCCATACTTATGGTAATCCGTTTAGTAGTTAATCTGTTTATTAGTCATTAGGTCAATAGTCGTTATCTCATTAAGTCAATTGATTTTTAGCGATTAAATAAGAGACGTTCTCCTTTTAAAGATTCATCAAACACATTGTTCCCCCCGAATTTATCGGGACAGGCATATACACAATTGCCATTTACAAAAGTATGAGTGATCGCTGCCGGAAATGTTTCGCCTTCCAGTGGAGTCCATCCACATTTATATAAAAGATTTTCTTTTGTTACTTCCGTGTTTTTATTCAGATCAACAACTGCAAGATCAGCAAAGTATCCTTCACGAATGTAGCCCCGGTTATAAATTTTAAAACAATCAGCAACTGCATGACTCATCTTCTCCACAATTTTTTCTAAAGAGATAAATCCTTCTTTATAATATTTCAACATCAATAATAATGAATGCTGCACAAGTGGTAAACCTGAATGGGCATGCTCGTAATGCCTTACTCCGGCCATATGCAAAGGAGCAGTCCCCATCTCTGCTTGTGGAGAAGGGTTAGTGATGAGGTATTTTTCATCTAAAGTATGTGGTGCGTGATCCGTTGCAATTACATCCAAATGATTATCCAGTAAAGCTTTCCAAAGCGCTTCCTTATTATTGGATGATTTAATGGCAGGATTACATTTAATCAGATAGCCCAGTCTTTCATAATCATCAGCAGTAAAATGTAAGTGATGAACACAAACTTCTGCGGTGATCTTTTTTTCATTTAAGGGAATTGTATTGTCAAACAAATACAATTCTTTTTCAGTAGAGATATGCAGTACATGCAAACGGCTTTTGTATTTTTTTGCAAGAGAAACAGCAAATGATGAAGACCGGTAACATGCTTCTTCATTTCTTATGATGGGATGATCAGATGGAGATAATTCTCCTTTTTGGTTTTTTAATTTCTCATAGTTGGCTTTAATGATATTTTCATCCTCACAGTGTGTTGCAATCAGCAATTCACTTTTACTGAAAATAGTATTAAGCGTTGCTGCCCTATCAACCAACATATTCCCGGTGCTTGATCCCATAAAAATTTTTACCCCGCAAACTTCTTTTTTTCTTTTATTCATTCGTAAAACATCTTCAGCATTGTTATTGCTTACACCCATATAGAAAGAATAATTTGCCAAAGAGTTGTTAGATGCTATCGTATATTTTTCTTCCAGTAGTTTTTCTGTCAAGGCATTAGGTACTGTGTTTGGCATTTCCATAAAGCTCGTGATACCACCTGCTATAGCAGCTTTGCTTTCTGTATGTATCGTAGCTTTATGGGTTAAACCGGGCTCTCTAAAATGCACCTGGTCATCAATTGCGCCGGGCAATAAATGTTTTCCTTCACCGTTTATTTCGGTAACATTTTCTTTTACATTTATATTATTACCGATCTTTTCTATTCTTCCTTTTTGTATAAATACATCAGCAATTTTTATCATTCCTTCATTTACTACCGATATATTTTTAAAAAGATATTTTTGCATATCTTGAAATTAAATAAACACCACCACATGCAAATTATGAAATGCTTTTTTAGACTGGCTGCTTTTCTTTGTCCCATATTTTCTATTGCGCAATCAACCTATATTCCGCTGGGCTCAAAAGCTTATGATTTTATACAAAGGATGGAAATAAAACTACAGGATAACAGGAATTTGAATTTTTCGTCAGTAAAACCTTTCAGCCGTAAAGCGATTGTTAGAGAAGTTGAATATCTTGACAGCACCCGAATGACACCCACTGATTCTGCAATGGGATTTAATAAATATGGTGACCGTTCTGACCTTATCCTTACCCCTGTTGACGAATATAATTTAAGAAGCTTGTTAATGAATAACATTGAGTGGACTCACACTCCTCGTCCTGAATTTGAAAGTGCCCGTCCATTCCTTAAAAACTTTTATAAAACAAAAGCAAATTTTTTAGAAGTTAATAATAAAGATTTATTCCTTGCCCTAAACCCTATACTCAATTTGCAATTGGGTGCATCATCAGGTGGTAATGGTATTTACCTTAACACCAGAGGAGTGAATGTAAGAGGAATGATTGCTGAAAGAGTTGGTTTTTCTGCTAGTATAACAGAGAATCAGGAAAAGGGACCGGATTTTTTCCAGGCAAGAACAAACATGTTTCGTGCGGTGCCCGGTGTTGGTTTCTATAAGCCTTTCAAAAAAAATGGATATGATTATTTTGATGCAAGAGGGTACATTACTTTTAATGCGGCAAAATTTATTGATTTCCAGTTTGGGTATGATAAAAATTTTATCGGCAATGGTTACCGGAGCACATTTTTAAGTGATTATGGGAACAGTTATTTATTTTTTAAGATCAACACAAGAATATGGAAATTTAATTACCAGAATATTTTTATGGAGCTTATGCCGCAGTTTAAAAAAACAGGACCGGATACTTTGCTTGACAGAAAATATGCTGCCATGCATCACCTGAGCATGGATGTTACAAAATGGCTAAATATCGGTTTGTTTGAAGGAGTGATATTCGGAAGAAAAAATCATTTTGATTTTCAATATTTAAACCCGGTAATTTTTTACAGGCATATCGAAGGTACTGTTGGCAGCCCTGACAATGCAGTTGCAGGTCTTGACTTTAAAGCAAATGTTGCTCATACTGCACAAGTTTACGGACAACTTTTACTGGATGAATTTGTATTGGCGCAAATAAAAAAGAAGACAGGTTATTGGGCAAATAAATATGCAGTTCAATTAGGTTTAAAATATGTTGATGCCTTTAATATTAATAATCTTGATGTGCAGCTTGAAATGAATTTGGCCCGTCCCTTCACTTATTCCCACAATGATACAATTGCTAATTACACTCATTACAATCAACCTCTGGCACACCCTCTGGGAGCTAACTTCAGGGAATTTATAGGGATTGCCAAATACCAGCCAAAGCCTAAAATTTATTTAAGCGGAAGAATAATTTATTATGTTCAGGGATTGGATTCTTTAGGAAGAGATTTTGGTTCTAATCCTCTTGAAAATTATGTCAGCCGTCCGAGAGATTTTGGTTTTTTTATTGGAAGCGGTTACAGGGTAAGTAGTCTAAATGCATCCTTTACTGCTTCGTATGAGTTAAGAGAAAATCTTTTTATTGATGCCACTGCTTTGGGCAGATCTTTTAAAGTGAGAGAAGCTTCTTCAACAAAAAATACTTCGATGCTTACGGTTGGTATTAGATGGAATATGGCAAGGAGGGATTACGATTACTAAATTTTCATAAATAATGTAACGCCAAATGTTTTGTTTTATATTCTGTGTTCTCTCTTTATAAATTTTTAATAAAGGCTCACGCAAGTGGGCTTTTTTTAAGGTAATGAAGAACTATTTAAAATAGAATACTTCTGTGATGAATTTGATGATGGTTATCTCTATCTTTCAAAATATTTTAATAACGCGTAGAAACCACTGCAGGTAAAAGGTCTATCCAGATTAAATAATATGAATAATATTCTTTTAGTAGAAGATGATCCTGAAATTACAAAATTGCTAAAACTGCATTTTGATTCGCAGGCTTATCTTATAACTTCCTGCCTTAGCGGCGAAGAAGCGATTAAGAAAATAGAAGAGAATAAGTTTGACCTGGTAATTCTGGACATTACATTACCCGGAATAAATGGAATGGAACTATGTAAAATTTTCAGGAAAAATGATGCAGCTATTCCGCTCATGATGTTAACTTCTCATAGCGAAGAAACTGATAAAGTGCTGGCACTGGAGCTGGGTGCTGATGATTATGTTACCAAACCTTTTGGCATACTGGAACTAATGGCACGTGCAAAAGCGCTTTTGCGGCGGGGAAATAAAAAACCGGCAATTGAAAATAATGACATTGAAGTAATAACATTTAAAGACCTGGTAATTGATGCAGGAAAAAGACGTGCTTCTCTTAAAGGTGAAAGGCTTGATCTTACACCAAAAGAATTTGATCTGTTGTTGCTGTTGTCTCGCAACCCCGGAAAAACTTTCAGCCGTAACGAACTTTTGGAAATTATATGGGGAATTGCTTTTAAAGGATATGAGCATACCATAACATCGCACATAAACAGGTTACGCATAAAAATAGAACCCAATTTACAAAAGCCGCAATACATTTTAACCTCATGGGGTACAGGCTATAGATTTTCAGAATGAGAACAAAAAAATTAAGCATAGTAAGTCATATTAGTGTGCTGGTATTTTCTTTAATCACCATCCTCTGCCTTCTCTTCATGGGCATTACATACTTCTCCACTTCTAACTTTCATGAGGCAAGCATGCAGCTTTTAAATAAAGATGTGGCCGCCCATATTGCACGGTTCACTTCACCATTTACAGATAAAGGAATTGATAAGAAAAAAGCAGATTCAGTTTTTTATGATGCTATGGTTTTAAGCCCAAGCGCCGAAGTATATTTTTTAGATACCGCGGGAAAAGTGATAGCCTACCATGCTGATGAGAATGGTATCAACCAATGGACATTGCCTCTTGATAATATTAAAAAACTTATTGCCTCGCAGGGGAAAGAATATATTAAATCAACAGACCCCCGTGATCCCGCAAATTCTAAAATATTTTCTGCCGCCGAAGTATATAATGGTTCGCAACTGCTCGGGTATATTTATGTGATTTTGGGCAGCAATAAAAATGTAACCAGGATGCTTTATAACAGCTATTTCAATGGGCTTATCATAAAAGTATTCTTCATCATTATTATCCTTTCAATACTATTTTCTTTCTTCTATATAAACCGTTTTCAAAAAAGTTTTAATTACATGCTGGGCATTTTAGAGAAATTTAAAAATGGGGATTTTGAAGCCCGGTTTCCTGTAAATAAAAATGGCGAGCTGGAACCCGTTACCATGGCTTTTAATAAAATGGCAGATCTTCTTGTTTACAATATTGACAAAATAACCCAATCAGAAAAAGAAAGAAAAGATTTTATAGCCAACATATCTCATGATCTGCGAACGCCATTGTCTGTTGCGAGGGGCTACACTGAAACTCTTCTGATTAAAAATGAAAAAGAAATTTCACCACAGCAAGAAAAGGAGTTTTTGCAACTTGTTTACAAAAAGATGCTTCAGGTAGAATACATGGTAGCACAATTATTTCAACTTTCTAAAATGGAGTCGGTAGCATTTGTTCCGAAAAAAGAACCATTTATTTTTTCTGAAGTTGTGCAGGAGATCATTCATGATTCATTATCTGCTGCCAAAGAAAAAAATATAAGCATTGAAAATTCAAATAATAAAGATGCCTCCTGGGTTTTTGGTGATATAGCAATGATGGAAAGGTTAATTCAAAATTTAATGGTAAACGCTATTAAGTACACGCCCCAAAATGGTTCAGTAAAAATCAGCTTAACAACACAGGGCGGTATTTTAATCTTTACTATCCTAAACTCTGGCACAACCGTAAGCCATCAAATGATGGACTGGTTTAATAATTCCTTAGATCAGAATTTATTAAGCAACAGGCCTTCCAATACAGGACTTGGTCTTGTTATAGTAAAAAAAATATTGCAGCTTCATCAATTTAAATATGAGTTGGTACCAGCAGGGTATTCAGGAAATAGTTTTATTATTTACATTCCAATCCAAAAGCCATAAACTTCTTTACTGAAACAGTTTATTGTAATTGATCTTCTTGTTTTTCTCAGGAAATTTTTTATGTTATTAATATCTACAATTGCTGCAAGCCGTGTGGTTATAAGTAAAGAATACAATCGTTATACTTCTGTGATATATTCTTCAAAACTTTTATAAACCTTTGTCCAAGTTTAAGATTAGATTATTCCTGCAGGAAATTTTTTAAACTAAAAAAAATTTAAGTTCAACAATAATTTTAAAACAAAAACCTACAAAATGAAAAAGTTATTAATTCTTATTACAGGCTTTACAATAAGTACAGGCGTATTTGCTCAGGATAAAATGGACAAAATGGACAAAATGGATAAAATGAGTTCTCCTCATAAGATGGATAAAATGCATGACGGAGTTATGATGAAAGATGGGAAAATGATGGTGATGAAAGGAGGAAATACAATGGCAATGGATAAAGACATGAAAATGAACAATGGCACTATGGTGATGATGGATGGCAAAGTAAAAATGAAAAATGGCAAAACCATGATGATGAAAGATGGTGAGATGATGCACATGAATGGAAAGATGAGCAAGATGAAGATGGATAAGATGAAAATGGATAAGATGTAATTAATGAAGCGGGGAGCTGTTAAATAAAAATAGCTTCCTGTTTAAAAAAATGTATTTAATATTTGTAGATGAATATTACGTTTTGCAACGATAAATTGGCAAAGCTTTACACCTTTGTAACAATCTTCTGCCTATCAATTTTCGTTTATTTTAAAAATAAATTGTATGAAATCTTTATTATTCTTCTTTTTGATTGCAATGGCAGCAATGAGCAGCAGTTGCGGATTAGCACAGTCTAAAAATTACCCTAACCCGCCGTTGGCGCAAAGCACAGCAAAATATCCGATAGTGCTAACGGATGCAGAGTGGAGAGCCAGGCTAACCAAAGAACAATATTTTATTCTTCGCCAACAGGGAACAGAACGTGCGGGATCAGGGAAATATAATCACTTTTATAAAAAAGGAACGTATTATTCTGCGGCAACCTTGCAACCTGTTTTTAGTTCCGACACAAAATTTGATTCAGGTACAGGATGGCCAAGTTTTTATGCTCCCATTTCTCCTGACGCTGTAAGGCTGGTGAGAGACAATTCAGACGGGATAGAACGAATAGAAGTTGTTGACAGCAAAAGTGGATCGCATTTGGGGCATGTGTTTGATGACGGGCCAAACCCAACAGGCAAGCGGTATTGCTTAGATTCTGATGCATTAATTTTCGTTCCTGCAGGTGGTAAAGCGCCGGCTAGCGCCAAGACTTTATAAAACCCTTACTAAGGGATAGTTTTTAAAGAAATAATAAATTAAATACAATGAAAAGAAAATATTTATCAATAGCTGTGATGGGCATTGTACTCATTATTATAATCGCAGTTGTGGGGTTTAAACCGGTAAAAAAAACAATACCTACTTCACTTAAAAAAGGATTTGCAGTTGTAGAGCTTTTTACCTCCGAAGGCTGTTCCAGTTGTCCCGCTGCAGATGAAACAGTAGCAAGATTGTTGTCGAAAAATATGGAAAATGTTTACATACTTGCCTACCATGTAGATTATTGGAACAGGTTGGGATGGAAGGATCCTTTTAGCAAAGCAGAATACTCTCAAAGGCAAAGCCAGTATGCCACTAAGTTTGAGCTCAACTCGGTATATACTCCGCAGGTTATTGTAAACGGTTCCGCAGAATTTGTTGGCTCTGATGAGGATAAACTTAAAAACACGGTTGACAATAATTTAGCAAAACCAGGCGGGCAGGTGATTGCCTTGAGTGCAACCAAAAGCAATAATTTGGTGAGCGTAAATTATGATATTAATGGAAGTGAAGCCGTGCTTTTAAACCTTGCCCTGGTGCAACCGGAAGCTACTATATCAGTAAAGCGTGGCGAGAATGGTGGAAGAATGTTACATCATGTAAATATTGTGCGAGCCTTGAAAACAGTTGACGCCAAAGGAAAAGGATCTGTTACGCTCGACATTCCTGATGAACTAAAGGGTGTTACATTACAGTTGATAGCCTACACCCAATCAAAGAAAAATTTTGAAATTTTAGGAGCAGAAAAAGCGCCTTTATAAATCGTTATCCTGCTTCAGCAATCTTTTTTATCTCAACCAATATGGGGTTCCAGCCTTCACCATCATTGGATGCTTCTTTATATCTTGATTCACCATCTGCAACTTTATTGTAATCACCTTGAGTAACAGTTAAAGTTGTTTGATCATTTTCTTCTTTTAGATCGTATGTTACTGTGAGATAATTTTCAGGCTTGTCTTCCATTGCGGAATTATTAGGATCAATGGTTGTATATGCTAAAAGTCTTCCGGGGTTGGTATCCGCGATCTTTCCTTTTACAAAAACCATTTCTTTGCCTTCATAATTTCCTTTCCATTCAAGAGCGCTTCCCGGTTTCCAGTCAGAAACTGTTTCGCACCCGAACATATATTTTTTGTTTGTTGAGGGTTCGTTAGTACGTCCCAAACTTTTTTAGCAGGTGTATTAATACTGATTTTGTCTTTTACAAGTAGTTCC
>JBKJSX010000277.1:0-5637 GCA_046594375.1 Chitinophagaceae bacterium | reverse complement strand
AAATTTCAATCGATGTAGTGAAAAGAGATTACCACATTTGAAACAGGAAGAAATAAAGGAAAAAGTTTGGTATTCTGCGCCTGGCAGATATTTATTTAATGCATGCTTACCAAAATTGAGAAATGGAAATGCAGCCGGTGCATTGGCTGATGAAAATGCTGTAAGTGCTACACGAACTGCATATGGTGCTCCGCCACCACCATTAACCGTAATTACTTTGAATCTTTTATTTCGTGAAAGAGGTTTTGAATTTTATTGGGAAATGGTGGATCACTTATACATAGCCATAATCACCCATCCATTGGGTAGGCTGGTTTGATCCTAAAAAACCTATCACGCTGCTATCCTAATTTCTAATAAAAAACCGTATACAAAGCAGCTAATATGCCAACAATAATAGCTGACCCTACAATGAAGCCAGGCGAACTTTTAAACATTGATGAATCAATAACAAGGGCTTTATGTGCATCTTTACGACTACGATCGGCAAGGCTTATTACAACCATCAACAGCATAAGAATAATAAATACAAGCGTCATACGATCCATAAAAGGAAGATCAGGAAAGAAGCCATTTGTCCATCCGGGAAGAAATTTTAAAACAGTAGAAAGTGGAATGGTGAGAATAGCGGATGTAAGCGCTGCTTTTGACGTTGTTCGTTTCCAGAAAAAACCTAAAAGAAAAATAGATAACACACCGGGTGAAATAAAACCAACATACTCCTGTATAAATTGATACGCCTGGTCGAGATTTCGCAATGCAGGTGCTACCAGACATGCAAGCACCATAGCAACAATCACAGTGATGCGGCCTGTATGAACTAACTTTTTTTCAGAAGCGGTTTTATTGAAAAACTTTTTATAAATGTCAAGAGAAAAAATGGTTGATATACTGTTTGCTTTACCCGCAAGAGACGCTACAATAGCAGCAGTGAGCGCTGCAAATGCAACACCCTTTAAACCTGTAGGCAACAGATTCATAAGTGTTGGATAAGAATGATCAGGTTTAATAATTCCGTTTACATCTGTCATCTCTGTATGAAACATCCCATTCTGATACATTACATACATGGTAATGCCGGGGATAACAACTATCAGGGGAATCAACAATTTTAAAAACGCGGCGAAAAGAATTCCTTTTCTTGCTGTTGGCAAACTTGCACCCAGGGCACGTTGTGTGATATACTGGTTACAACCCCAGTAATTAAGATTATTGATCCACATGCCGCCTATCAGCACTGACAATCCGGGAAGATCAGTATAATAAGGATTTGATTTATCAAATATCATGTGAAAGTGCGTTGGCGCTTTGTCTCTAATAACACTTAAACCTTTTAAAATATCACCCCCAAAGCCAAATTTTTCAGATACCAATGTGAGCGCAAGATAGCAGGTTACAAGCCCACCCATAATAAGCACCAGCACCTGAATTACATCGGTATAACCAATCACTTTCATACCTCCTAAGGTTACCACGATTGAAAAAATTCCAAGGCCTACCATACACCATTCAAAACTAATTCCCGAAATAGAATTGATTGCAAGAGCCCCGAGGTAAATGATAGAAGTGAGATTGACAAATACATAAACCAATAACCAAAAAATAGCCATAAGTGTAGCCACAGTATCATTATACCGCTGTGATAAAAATTGCGGCATAGTAAAAATTTTATTCTTTAAATAAATCGGAATAAAAAATATGGCCACAATAATAAGTGTTGCAGCTGCCATCCACTCGTAAGATGATATGGCAAGCCCTAGTGCAAAGCCGGAACCTGACATACCAATAAAATGTTCAGCAGAAATATTGGATGCAATAAGTGAAGCACCAATTGCCCACCAGGTTAGTGAGCCCTCAGCAATAAAGAAATCTTTTGAATCCATTTCCCCGGATTTCTTTTGATGATACATCTTTCTGTGATATACCCAGTATCCATAACCGGATACTACAATAAAATATATGAAAAAGACCACGAAATCGAGCGACTGCAAATGGTTCATATAGCACTAGTTGATTGATTGTGAAAATAACAAAAAAAAGGAAAAGCTAATATGTATTTTTCAAGGAGTAAAAAGTTTTGACGAAGTCTGTTAAACTCCCTCTGTTATAGATCTGACTATTTGCATTGCATGTTTAGTAAGCTCTGCTATTTTGGTATAGTCTTTTTGCTCAAGCAATTGTTTACTTATCAACTTACTTCCCATTCCAACCGCACAAACACCGGCTTTAAACCATTCTCTAATATTTTCTTTATTAAGATCTACTCCGCCTGTAGGCATAAATAATAAATTAGGAAACAACTCTTTTACAGCACTTAAAAATCCGGGACCTAAAATATTTCCCGGAAATAATTTTATCATTTTAGCACCCAGAGTTTCTGCAAAAATTATTTCTGTTGGTGTCATACATCCTGGCACCCAAAGCATATTATTTTTATCAGCTACTTCAGCTACACTTTCTACAAGCCCCGGAGAAATTATATAATCAGCGCCTGCATCAATAAACGTTTGTGCCATGGCACCATCCTTAATTGTGCCAACGCCGAGATACATTCCTTTTAATTCTGAATCACAAACCTCCCTCATCTTTTTAAAATTTTGTAAAGCAGTTTCACCACGGTTTGTATATTCAACAGCACGAATGCCAGCGTTGTACAATGCTTTTAAAACGCTTACACTTACTTCAGTGTCTTTCGTAAAATACAGTGGCAAAATTCCCTGTTCAGGAATTAATTTTAGAAGTTCTGTTTTCTTATCCATAAAATTTCTATTTAATTAAACAATGATGTTTCAATTAAGCAAAAATGAGATAATTATTTACGCAATCGTTACCGAATATTTTTCAATCGTTATACTGATTTATTTCTTGCTCCTTAACCAAATATGAAAGATATTTGGCGTACTGGATTTCGGTAAAAATAATCACTTACAATTTAAATTATTCAATCTAACATGGCTAAAAAAGTTGTAACCCTCGGAGAAATAATGCTTCGGCTCTCCACTCCTGATTTTAAAAGATTTGTGCAGGCTGATAGCTTTGATGTTACCTACGGTGGCGGAGAAGCAAATGTTGCTGCAGCGCTTTGTAATTATGGTTTACAGGGAACATTCGTTTCAAAAGTTCCTGATAATGCGATGGGTCAGGCTGCAATAAATCATTTAAGAAAATACGGTGTAGATACCCAATTTGTTGCCCGTGGCGGAAAAAGATTGGGCATTTATTTTTTAGAAACAGGCGCATCTATGAGAGCATCGCAGGTTATATACGATCGAACTGATGCTGCTATTTCAGAAGTTGATATTTCGGAATTTGATTTTGATAAAATTTTTGATGGTGCAGATTGGTTTCATACAACCGGTATAACACCCGCTTTAAGCGAAAAGTCTGCAGCACTTACTGAGGCTGCATTAAAAGCCGCTAGAGCAAAAGGCATTACAACCAGCATTGATCTTAACTACCGCAAAAAATTATGGAGCAAAGAAAAAGCAAGAGAAGTGATGACAAGACTTTGCCAATATGTTGATGTATGCATCGGTAACGAAGAAGATGCCGACACTACACTCGGTTTTAAAAGTGCAGGTACAGACATTACAAAAGGAGAATTAAATCTTGATGGATACAAAGATGTTTTTAAACAAATGAATGAAAAGTTTGGATTTAAATACATCGCTTCCACCTTACGTGAAAGTCATAGTGCATCTGATAACGGATGGAGTGCATTGGTATATAACGGCACAGATTTCTATCATACAAAACAATATGAAGTTCGAATCGTTGACCGTGTAGGCAGTGGTGATTCTTTTGCCAGTGGATTTATTTACGGACTTGTTACAGGTATGGAATTGAAGGATGCTGCTGAATTTGGCGTCGCTGCTTCTGCAATTAAGCATACCATTCCCGGTGATCTTAACCATGCGACTTTGAGTGATGTAAAAGATCTGATGAAAGGTGATGCAAGCGGAAGGGTGCAGAGATAAAAAGCCCCCTGTCCCCCGAAGGGGGAACTTAGATTGAAATTTATTAATTTTTTTAATGGTTTTATTTGATGATAGATACTTAAAGATGATTTGGAAGAACAATAGCTTGGATTTGTATTGAAGCACTGTCCCTCTCTCAAGGAGAGGGACAAGAGGGTGAGGTTTGATGGTAAATATTTAAAGATTATGTGGAAAAACTATTGTTTGGATTTGCAATTTGTACCGTTCTTCTCTGAAGGAGAGGGATAAGAGGGTGAGGGAAAATATTTTATGATAATAGATACTTTATCCAACTCCGAAAAATACAACAGTGTTCATCCATTATTTGCAAAAGCATTTGAATACATCAAGTCGCAAAAACTTGCAACAATTACAGATGGCAAATTTGAAATCGATATTGATAATTTAAGAGCGATCCTTTCCAATAAAAAAGGAATGAGCGAAGCGTAATCCATTGCCCAATTTGAACGTACTGATAAACACATAGACATACAACTTTGTATAAAAGGAAGCGAAACATTTGGCTGGAAACCACGAAGCGATTGCAAAGAACAAAAAGATGAATACAATCCAGAGAAGGACGTTGTGTTTTATAATGATGGTCCTGACATGTATTTTGATCTTACCGATAACCAGTTTGCGATCTTCTTTCCTGAAGATGTGCATGCACCCATGATTGGTGAAAGTGAAATTAAAAAGATGGTGATAAAGGTGAAAATATAGTCTGAAAGAATAGATTATAAATCGTTATCATTTATGTCTGCAATGGTCATTAATTTTTTTTGTAATCCTCTTTTTAAATCATCATTCTTGTGAACGGGAACAGAAATGATCTCTATTTTATCAGGGAGAGAATAAATAAAGTGACTGCCGTTTATTCTTTTTAAAACCCATCCCCGTTTTTCCAATAGTTTTGTAAAGTCTTTCCGGAAAGTGTTTTCATACTGCTAACTCTAAAAGTCTGTCATACTTACCCATTGAAGAGGGCTCGATCTCAATTGATAAACACCCTTCTACTGCCTCATAAATATTTGGAATTAATTCTTCGATTGTTTCAGCCTGGGTAACACATCCGGGCAATGCTGGTATTTCTGCCCATAAGCCTCCTTCTTCTGCCTCATGAATAATTACTTTTAATTTCATAACCAAATCTACAAAATAGTATTGGTAAACACAATCCGCAAATGTTTTACCACCCGAAATACTCCTTAGCATTATTGTAGCAAATATCTTCTATCACTTTTCCTGTCCATGCTATATCATCGGGTAATTCACCGTTGTTAATTTCTTCGCCAAATAAATTGCACAATATCCTGCGGAAATATTCGTGACGTGGAAATGATAAAAAACTCCTGGAGTCTGTAAGCATACCAACCATCTTGCTCACCAAACCCATATTGGATAGAGTGTTTAGTTGTTTTGTCATTCCATCTTTTTGATCCAAAAACCACCATGCACTTCCCCACTGAACTTTTCCAGCAACAGAACCATCATTAAAATTACCGATCATAGTTGCCATCAATTCATTGTCGGCAGGATTGAGATTATACAAAATTGTTTTTGCTAACTGATTGGTGCTATCAAGTCTTCCTAAAAATTTTGAGATGGCTATTCCCTGGTGAAAATCGCCAATTGAATCCCAGCCCGTATCTGCGCCTAA
>JBKJSX010000265.1:0-5859 GCA_046594375.1 Chitinophagaceae bacterium | reverse complement strand
CCTTCCATTTCCATCATTTTGCCATTCTTCATCATCATCATTTTACCATCTTTCATCATAACACAGTCTTGCATTGAGTGATTCATTTTACTATGATTCATTTTGTGCATTTTTTTTTCGGTTTGTGCGTTAGCATTAATACTAAAAATAAATGCTGCAATTAAAAATAATCCGATTTTCATAATAATAATTTTAGGCATGTCTAAAATGAGACAGCAGGTTTATAAATTTGTTTAAAAGCATTATTGATTTAAAGCTTTCTTTTATTGTCACAACTATGTGTGCAGAAATTTCAATCCTGAATAAATACTATGTTTCCTATTGTTTGACTGCAACCAGAAATATTAAATGATAAGTTGTGTACCATATTACTCAATGGGATGTAATTGTAGCTTTGGGAATAAAGGTTATATCTATCCGGTATCCCAATTTATTTGCCTTTGCGCATTGATTAGATTAGCTTTTGCCAGTTCTGGTCATCGAGGCAACGAGGATTAATGACACATATAAAACAGCAAATAACATTTTCGCAAATCATTCCAATTTGGGTGGCTTTGTGCAATTGATTAGTTTAGAGTTTCGCAATGCCACCATTTCAATACTATAATAAATTAAATATGACAAGTGAAAATACTTTGCATTTAAATTCAGATTATAACAGGAGGAAATTCATTTCAACAACATCAAAAGCCGTAGGGTCAATCGTACTTCTTTCCGCACCCTTAACGGGTTTTGCAAAAGACTTGGGTAAAAATAAAAGCATAACCGTTGGGGAAATAATGGATCTGTTTATTAACGAAGTGCAGGGTGCACCTTTTGATAAAACAGTGGATACTTTAAAATCAGGTAACCGTGAGATTATTGTTACAGGGATTGTTACCACCATGTTTGCAACTATAGAAGTGATAAGGAAAACCATAGAGCTTGGCGCCAACTTTATCATTGCCCATGAACCAACTTTTTACAATCATGAAGATAATTCTGGCTGGCTTGAAAATGATGAAGTGTACAGATACAAAGCCGATCTTTTAAAACGTAATAATATCGCGATATGGCGTAATCATGATTATATACACCGCCATGTTCCGGATGGTGTAGTTAAAGCGTTAGTATCAAAATTAGGCTGGACAAATTATTATAATGTTACAACAAGTGTTGCCACGCTGCCTCAAACAACTTTGAAAGCCGTTATACAAAAATCAAAGTTGAATCTTGGAATATCTATGGTACGATACATAGGTTCACTTACACAACCTTGTAAAAAAATATTACTCATGCCCGGCGCAGCAGGTGGAAGAAGTCAGATAACAGCGATAGCAAAAGAAAAACCTGATTTGATGGTATGCGGCGAAATACAGGAATGGGAAACGGCCGAATATGTAAGAGATGCAAGGGCAAAAGGCGACCAATTATCATTGATTGTTTTGGGCCATATTGCCAGTGAAGAACCCGGATCAGAATATATGGTTAGCTGGTTAAAAGAAAAAGTAAACAACCTACAGGTAACTCATGTGCCAGCCAAAAATTCTTTGTCATTCTTATAAATAAAGTCAGCAAATCATTAAATTTTTTTGCCCAGCAATATCACAGATACGCAGCCTAAGTTTTTGTGCCGGTAGTATCTGTGTTTTAAGAAAGACGGCAGACAATTAATGTAGTCAAAACCTTTTTAATATTTGAGAGGAAAAGAAGAACTCTTCTCTTTGCTCAGCTCCAAAGGAGATGTAATAAAAAATGCCGGATACACAGAATTATTGATAATAATATAATCGACGAGTGGAAGTATATCATCTCTGTGCTTTTACAACCCAAAAAAATATTTTCTTTTTTCTTGTTTAAGTCATAGAAACCCAAAGGATCTTTCAAAATTTTTTATTTTATTCTCTTACCACTCTTTATTATGATATCAACCTTTTGGAGCAAATTAATATAACGCAACACATCTCCACGCACAGCTATTATATCTGCATCTTTTCCTTCTGACACCGTACCGGTTTTATTATCAACTCCATGAAATGCAGCAGGCCAGTACGTTGCAGCCCTTATTGCATCCATTGGTTCTACACCCATTTCTCTAACCCATACATCCAATTCGTTCCAGGTGCTTTGGCTGTGAAATTTCATAGGTATGCCCGAATCAGTTCCTATCAACAACATTACCCCGCTTTTCTTCAGTTGTTCAAATTTCTTTTTAAGCGTTGGCTGCCGGTAAGGTGTAGCCTGGAAATAACTAAGCTGTGAAGATTTTGCAATGGAGTTTTTTATATCCTGAACAATGCTATCGGGTAAGCCAACTTTCCATGATGGATCATCAAGGTGTTCCTGATAACGTATGTTGTAATTGTAGTTGAACAAGCCTTCTACTGTTGGGCACC
Source organism: Chitinophagaceae bacterium (assembly GCA_046594375.1). Lineage (GTDB taxonomy): Bacteria > Bacteroidota > Bacteroidia > Chitinophagales > Chitinophagaceae > Ginsengibacter. Next base: position 3,484 of record JBKJSX010000265.1, on the reverse strand, counting down.
AATACAATCTGTTACCAGAAGCTGTTCGTTCAGTAATCATTTGCATAATATCATCAGGATATTGCGGGGCAGTTGCAAGCCCGGTATGTTCAAAACAATCGACGTTAGCTTTTAGTCCGCGCCGAATCTCTTCGGGACGGTGTGCATGCGCCACTACTTTTAAATTATTTTTATGTGCTTCATCTACAATTGCTAATACTTCCTCCATGGTCATCTGGTCCTGGTCAATCAGCTTTATGCAATCCACACCTGCTTTTGCCAGCCGCTGAACTTTAGCCCTTGCCTCGGCTACTCCATTAATTCCCCAGCGAAATTGTTCGGTGCCGGGATAAGGTTTGTGTTGTAAAAAAGGTCCGCTAACATATAAAGTTGGACCTTCTATTTTGCCATCATTAATAGCATTTCGAACCGCAATTATATCTTCAAGGGGTGCTCCTAAATCCCTTGCGCTGGTAACCCCGGCATACAATAGTTGCTTTGCAGATGAAGGCATAATTACCGACTGGAAAAGCGGGGGATATTTTTTATCCCAGTACTCATAATTGGCATGACCGTTAATCATAAGATGCACATGCATATCCCACAAACCCGGGAGTACAGACATTCCTTCTGTTGAAATTATTTCGTAACCTGCAGGTATTATTACTGTACCCACCTGGCCAACTTTAGTGATCTTGCCTCCTTCAATAAGTATTACTGAATTTTTTAAAGGTTCACCGCCATAACCATCAATTAAAGTGCCTCCTGTGAGCGCTTTTTTATTTTGCGAAGAAGCTATTGAAGTGTACAGGCAAAAGGCCAGTATTAAAAAATTTTTCATAATGATGTTTTTAAAATTATCAATTTAAGGAATGATCGAATGTGAAATTACGGGTCAATTTATTTTTGCTTTAAAAAAATTTTACAGAATCCTCAACTTCTAGTGGTAACTGATTCTCCATTTAGAACCCAGTTTCAATGATCATCCTGGATTCAGTTAAAACAATTTCCATCAACTTCCGTAGTCCTGTAATTTGGCTTCTTTTGTAACCAGAATTAAATATCAATAAATTTGGCTTAATAATGTCCAAATCATATATCCAAACTTTAACCAGTTACAAAAGTAAACTACCTATGTTACTGATAAAATCATTTTGTAGTGTCAATTAAAGAATTTTAAAATACAAGAAAAAAGTTAGAATAGTTGTTGCAGTAAAATAAACAACCACCCTGCTCATGTATGTAGGAATATTTTTCTCTTTGTCTGTGGGTGTTCACGGACTGTTACACAATGGAAAAGGTTAAGAGATTTTGCAGGTAGAAAAAAAAATCCGGCATAAAAATAAAATTTACATTCTTACAATTTGCTTTCCTTATAATTGATCAGATGAAAGTTTGGAAACATTTTCTTTTTGCTATGTGATTGTGTAATGTTTTAATTAATTTTAAACCAATGTGCAAAATCATAATTACTGTATGTGCTTTCTTTTGCTGCATGGTCGCGTATTCGCAGAAAAAGCATCCTAAACCAGGTACTTTATTTTTCGAAGATTTCAATAGCAAAACGCTCGATCGTAATACATGGAATGTGGAGGTAACAGGGGAAACTGTAAATAATGAACAACAGGCTTATGTAGATTCTTCGGCAACAATTTATTTGGTGCATGGAAGATCTGCCGAAGGTGCTAAAAATGGTGCGTTAGTTATAGATGCACGCTACAGCAGGGATTTTACAACTAAAGAAAATAAACATTATGATTTTATATCAGGGCGTATTAATACACGCTCCAAGTTTGAGTTTACTTATGGAAGAGTTTCGGCAAGAATGAAAATGTCTGCTGGTGCCGGACTATGGCCTGCATTCTGGGCTTTAGGAAATGGTGCATGGCCGGATTGCGGAGAAATTGATATTATGGAAACAGTGGGTGACTCATCATGGATAAGCCATGCTCTTCATGGTCCCGGCTATTTCGGAAATACTCCAATTGCTTATAGAAGTAAATTTCAAGATGGAACTGATGTTACAAGCTGGCACATTTATTCAGTTGATTGGACAAATAAATCATTAATCTTTAAAGTTGATGGCAAATTGACTTACACCGTAACACGCCCAATGGTTGAAAAATATGGAAGGTGGGCATTTGACAATACTAAATTTATCATACTAAATTTTGCTTTAGGAGGCGGATACCCTAATGGAGTAAATAAAATTACATCCCCGTATTTTGGTTTATCACAAAATACAGTAACCCTTATAAAGTCAGGCCAGGCAAAAGTTTTAGTTGATTGGGTTTTGGTTACAAAGATTAAGTAAAAATTATATGGTTGATTTTCAACCTGTGTGTGCCTTACCATTCCATTTATAATAAATTCTCAGGCTATTAAATTAAAAGCATATCATTGCTAAATATATCAACCTAACTGTTCTTCACCTACATTATTGCCAACCTTATAAAACTCTGCTTACAAGTTTTCTAATTATCCTAAAGAATTATCCATCGCGATTTAATTGATGAATGAATTTTTTTTTGCGGCAAATACCGTGATGTTCACATATTTTAATCACACACTAAACACACTTTTATGAGAAAGATTATCTTAATTGCTTTTTTATTTGTTGCGGTTACAAAAGGTTTTTCGCAGGAGGAAGAGAATGGTATTATTTACATTAAACACCCTTACATTGAAATTGTAAATAACACCACCAAAGCCTACCTGGCTAAAGATATTACCGCAAATTCAAAACTGTATTCGGACACTGCAAAATTTTGGTCGTCAGATATGGCTAAGCCCACACCAATAACCGATGCTTTTAAAATGTGGGCTGCTGATTTTGATTTTTACAAGGATATTAAGGTTACACCTGTTGGCTATCCGGATTACCTGCACTACAAGGACAAGGATCAAAAATATGTACAGTCATGGTGGCAATGGGTTGGCACATCAAAGAAAACAGGTGCAGTTGTAAAAATAGATTTTGTTCAGTTTGACAGTTTTAACAGCGCAGGAAAAATTGCTTTCGAAAGTATTTATGGTGATTTTTCCAAGATGGTGAAAAATTAATTTTTAAAATACTTTTATGGCGCCGCAAGCGGCGCCTTTTTTATTTGCCTCAACTCAAATGAGTAGACAATATTTAGCTTTGCAGGTAGGTATATTTTGTTGGTAAATAATAAAAACCAAAGAATATGAATTTGACACAACAAATAGCAAAGCAATTTAGAGATGTTTATTTTGGAGGTAACTGGACTGCTGTAAACCTTAAAGAAAATTTGGCTGATGTAACATGGCAACAGGCTACTACAAAAGTTTATTCCTTTAATACCATTGCGGTTCTTGTTTACCACATCAATTATTTTGTAGATGCTATCATAAAGGTATTACAGGGAGGTCCACTCGATGCAAATGATAAATATAGTTTTGATCAGCCACCGATCGAATCCCCGGAGGACTGGAAAAAATTATTGAATAATATGTGGACTGATGCAGAACGCTGTGCCAGCCT
>JBKJSX010000183.1:0-4414 GCA_046594375.1 Chitinophagaceae bacterium | reverse complement strand
TTTTCCTGTGCTTGTATTTTTAAAACTTGCAGTGTCTTCGGGGCAGATAATATTATTTGTTTCAAAAGCTGCTTTTACTTCATCATCTAAAATAATTGTTGTAACAGAAGAATCAGTGCACACACCGTTTGATACCAGAAGTTTAACAGGGAATTGCCCGGAAGCAGGAAATACTTTACCCGGATTTTGTTGTGCGCTAAATAAGTTACCATTCAGGCTCCAGTTCCATAGTGTGATGCCATTTGTTGATGGCCCATTAAATCTTAGCGTATCAAAATGACATCCGGCATTTACCTGGAAAGAAAAAAATGCAGAGACAGTATCAGCAACAATAAAATTAAGTGATGCTGCAAGGGATTGTTGCCCACATTCATCAATGAGTGTGTTGCCATCACTTCCGGTTTTCAAATTAATTTTATAAATACCTCCCAATTGAATTGGATTTGCAAGCTTCACATCAATAGAAGTTGTACCACCATTTGCATCACACGTTCCTGTTGCAGTAACAACCGAAACATTGGCTGGACCCGTTACAGTAAAATCACTTCCATCTGCAGCGATTGAATTGCAGCGTATTGATTTTTTAAAAACAAGATGCAAAGATGAGGGTTTGCATTGTACAGGTGTAATACTATCCATAGGCGTTGGCTGTAGAGCAGTAACCGTAAAATCAACTTTATCTCCTACAGGAAGCATTACATTACAATTATCAAGTAATGTATTTCCATCAGTTCCGTTTTTTGCAGTTAAAGTGTAATTGCCGGGAGGTAAGGGAGTGCTTAGTAGTATAGTGATTGAGTCAAGATCAAACGCGCCGGAACAATTAATGCCTGAAGCAGATGCAATATTTCCTGAAGGCGAAATTATAAAATCACTGCCATCACTTGCAAGGCTATTACACTTTGCTCTTTTGGTAAGGTTTAAAGAGATCAATGTACCATCACAGTTTATAAAGGCACTTTTAAAACGCGGCGGAGTTGGATCAGTAAGGCTTGCTGTGCCTCCCCCAAATGATAGCTGATAGCCACTCTGGCTATTATCAAAATGGCTTACGATCAAAAGATAATCGTGTCCCTGCACAAGGTTAGCCATGTCATTAAATGTAGGAAAAGCATTGCCAACACAATTAAATAAACCCGTACCAGATCCTGCTGCTGCGCCTGTAAGCCCTGTGTTGCCACTCCAATTATAAGTTACAATAAGGCTTTTATCACTATACACATCGTTAGGGTTGCGGCCGGTTACATCAAATATTTCCCAGTCGTAATCATCGCCGATCTTATTAGGTGTTATTACAAAACCAAGTGTTCCTGAAACATAACACCTGAACTTATACCAGTAAGGATTTTTATCAAAGATGAGATCAGAAAATTGAGCGCAGCTATTAGGAATTTTTTGGTTTACACAAATAGGAACAGTTGCCTGCTGAAATACATCTGTTCCGCAAACAGGAAAAGCAGTTGACGGTGTTTGCCCAAGTGTTGTACAGCCTTGAGAATAAATATTGCTTTTAAAAAAAAGTAAAAGTAAAAATGATATAATAATCCTGGAGAACATTACGGTTAGCCTGGTATTTGAATGATAGACAAACGGCAATTTAAAATTAATATTTTGAAGCTTGCATATTGATTTAGTTATTTTTTGATATCCGGCTTTACGATTTACGCAGATTTGCTCCAAGCCTTGTGCGAAGGCGATCTGTGTACTTCCCTGAACCTATAAAATAAGTGGATATTTGTAACAACAATAACATGAATTTGTTTCATTTTCTTTTGAATACATTTGTCTCAACGATGGCTAACAAAAAACAATATTATTTCTTCGTTTTGTTTTTGCAAATAGTATTACTTCAAACCACCGGGTGCAAAAAGGAATATAGTTGTGAGGACGGATGTAAGGTAGTGATACAACGTGATTCAGTAATTATTCCTCCTATATCATCCACCTTTCCCGGATGTTCATCCTGCAAAGTAGCAGATGAATTACTTCTTTCTAAATGGAATTTTGAAACGGGTAATACTTTTGTATGCGGATCAGTGGATAATGCAGGATTTATTGGTGAAGGAAAGGCTTTTACTTTCTTTGGTCCATCGGCATGCTCAATAGATACAGGAATTGTATTTACAGTATATCTTTCAGCAAGATTAGATCATGATATCTATAATGAAACGGTAAATAATGTGGCATATTATTATTATGATCATCATGCTGCCAGGGATATATTTATAAGCCTGTCTCCAAAACCTTTTTCAGTAAACATCCAAAGTTTTATTTTTTCTACAAGGATCATGACAGGTTCTTTTAGAGGCACCGTTTTTAAACCCAATGGAGATACTGCAGTTATTAGTGACGGAAAATTTAAAATAAAGTTTAAGTAATACCTGTTTTTATGATAGAAAGAAAACTATATTATTTTTTAGTTTTCTTTTTGTGTTTGCAAATTGCATTGCTTACAGGATGTAAAAAAGAATATAGTTGTGAAGGCTGTCTTCCAACCAGGCAATTGATCATTCAGCAGGATTCAGTATTTGTTCCTCCCGTAATAATTACAGCATTTCCTGCCTGCTCATTATGTAAGGCAACTGATGAAATTGTATTAGGAAAATGGAGTTTTAAAACAGGCAATACTTTTTTATGCGGATCAGTGGATGCGGCGGGAATAGATTATGCAAAAATCGCCTTCACTTTTTTCGGTCCATCAGCATGTTCAATTGATACCGGTTTAGTGATGACAATTTATCTTCCTGTAGCATTGGATAGAGACAGGTTTAATATCACAACAACCAAAGCAGCTTTCTTTTATTACGACAACCATGCACCAAAAGATATATTTATCAGTCAGCCGGCAACGCTGTTTTCAGTAACGCTTCAAAGTTTTATTTATGCAACAGGTATAGCAACGGGAACATTTAACGGAACCGTTTTTAAAGCTAATGGAGATACCGCAGTTATTAAAGATGGAAAATTTAAAATAAAGATTAAGTAGTTTTTATTTTTCATCAATATTCATTAGCATTCGGTTTATAGCGAAAGAATGAGAAGGTGATTTTGTGTATTTGGTTTTTATGCTTATGAAGGCTTATAAAATAAATTATTTATACCCTCTATAAAAATAATGCCATGCAGTACTACAGCGGCTATCAAAAAATACTCCTACCAGATCTTTATCCGCGAAGAATCGGGTAAATACATTTTATCTCCGGGTTGTACATGGAATGCATCGTAAAAATGTGTGGAATTCATGAGCGGTCCATTTACACGCCACATGGGTGGTGAGTGTGGGTTATTGTTGATCCATAAACGCAGGAATTCATCTTTCATCTTTACCCGCCAAATGCGTGCAACGGATAGAAAGAACCGCTGGTCTGGCGTAAAGCCGCCAATGGTTGCAGTGTCCTGCCCCTGTTTGGTTAATTTAAATGCATCGTATGCAATAGCAACGCCGCCAACATCTGCGGTGTTCTCGCCAACAGTCATGGCGCCTTTTATGTGCAGCGTATCCAGCACGCTAAATGAACTGTAGAGATCAATTACCTGTTGTGTTTTTGCTTTGAACTTTGCGTAGTCATCTTTTGCCCACCAGTTTTGTACGTTTCCGTACTTATCAAACTGTGCACCCTGGTCGTCGAAAGCGTGTGTCATTTCATGACCTATCACCATACCAATGCCGCCGTAATTCAGGGCATCGTCTGCACCATCATCAAAATAAGGTGTTTGTAAAATACCCGCCGGAAAAACGATCTCATTTGCGAAAGGATTATAATAAGCGGTAACGGTTGATGGCGTGGTAAACCATTCAGCTTTGTCAACAGGCTTATTTAGTTTTGCGAGTTGAAATTGATAACTGTTGGCGTTGGCTGATAAAGTATTTTCAAAATATGTAGAGCGTGCAATAGTTACGTTGTTGTAATCTTTCCATTTATTGGGATAACCAATTTTTTTTGTGATAGCGTACAGTTTTTCTTTGGCTTTTTGTTTGGTGCTGTCGCTCATCCAGTCGAGCTTATTTATTCTTGCTTCAAAAGCTTTCTGCAGATTATTCACCAGCTCCAGCATACGCTTCTTGGCATCTTCTGTAAAATATTGGATTACATATAACTGACCTAGTGCTTCGCCGAGTGATTGGTCAACGGCACTTGCCATTTTCTCGCCACGTGATTTTTGTACCGATTGCCCAGACACTACTTTGTTATACTCAAATGCCGCATCAACAAATGGTTTGCTTAGTATATTGCTATAGTTATTTAAAGAATAACCTTTAAGATAAATTTTCCAATTGCTGATAGGAACTGATTTTATAAGTGTGTTGAGAATAGAATAATAAGCGGGCTGCGATACATCTATTGAATCTGTTTTGGCGCCGATGTTATCTAATAAAGTTGTCCATCCAATATTCGGTTGTTTTTTTGCAAGG
>JBKJSX010000110.1:0-35612 GCA_046594375.1 Chitinophagaceae bacterium | reverse complement strand
CCTTTTTGATCCAATACTATAATAAGTTCGAAAACATTTGTTCCATCTGGCCAGGATGCAATGGAATAACTGCGCCAACGTTTATTTTTTTTCTCATGAATAGGCAGGTCAAGCGTTACAAACTGGCCGGGAATAAAATCAAATTTTTCCAACTCAGGCACTTCAATCCAGAATCTTCTTGTGTCATCTGTTTCGTTTTCTATGCGAATAACTTTGCCAATACTCCATGGTTGCAATGCCATAAATTTTTTTAGTTTAGTGTGCAAAGAAATAGAAAATTGCGGCAATTACCTTTTTTTGCTATAACCTGATATTGGTGTTAACTGTATCTTTGCCCGGCGAATGAACCTGGATGTGTTGCTGAGTAGTTACAAGAATGATCCCCGCATTTTTTCAATTGCGGACAGGATTGGTTTGTTCCAGCCCCAAAAAATTCATCTTGCAGGTTTACGCGGCAGCGCTTCACAATTTATTATTAATGCAGTTTTTAATCACCCTGCTGCATCAAAGATCAATCACCTTGTTATTTTAAGAGACGCTGAAGAGGCTGCCTATTTTCATAATACATTGGAAAATATCAGCAATGCTTTAAACATATTTTATTTTCCATCTTCTTTTAAAACAAAAAAGAATTACCGGCTGTTAAACAGCAGCCACGTAATGCTGCGAACGGAGTGCCTTACAAAATTTTCTACCGCTGCAGATAATATTAGAGTCGGTGCTATCATTACATATCCCGAGGCGTTATTTGAAAAAGTGGTTTTATCTAAAACACTTTCTGAAAATATTATTTCTTTTAAACAGGGAGAAACGATTGATGTTGATGGCATACTAAAACGCTTTGTTGAATATGGTTTTACAAGAACTGATTTTGTGTATGAGCCCGGCCAGTTTGCAGTGCGTGGAGGCATTCTTGATATTTATTCCTTTGGCAATGAAAAACCTTACCGCATAGAATTATTTGGCAACGAGATCGACAGCATACGGATTTTTGATCCGGAGAACCAACTGAGTGAAAGAAAACTATTGCAGGTAAACATCATCCCTAATGTGGAAACACTCCCGATGGCTATCGGGATTGATTCAGGAGAAAAAGTTTCTTTATTAAATTTTCTTCCCGGGAATACAACAGTGTGGACAGAAGACTGGGATTTTATAAAAGAAAAAATTGTTCAGCAGGAAGAAGACCTCGAAACGTTTTTAGAAATTGAAAAAATAAACAAGCCGCAGGCTACTGGCAACAAATACCACGAAGAATTTGATGAGCTATCTGAAAAGAATGTTGTTACAGAAAATGATTTTGTAAAAGCAAATGTTATAGAAGAACAAATAAAACAAAGACATGTAGTTGAGTTTGGCAACAAACCATTTTTTGCCAAAACATCGCAGGCTGACAACAGGCAACCAACAACCGTCAACTTTTTAACCAAAGAACAACCTGCATTTAACCGCCAGTTTAATTTGCTCATTCAAAATTTAAAAGAGTTTGAGCAAAAAAAATACAACATCTTTTTGTTTGCTGATAATCCAAAGCAGTTAGAAAGGCTGCACAGCATTTTTGCAGATTTGAAAGCGGAGATTCAATTCACACCAATACCAACTTCTATTCACGAAGGTTTTATTGATGATGATCTGCAACTTGTTTGTTATACAGATCACCAGATATTTCAACGCTATCACAAATACAAAGTAAAGCAGGCATTCAGCAAGAATAAAGCGCTTACTTTAAAAACTTTGCGTGAGTTGCAGCCGGGAGATTATGTAACACACATTGATCATGGAGTTGGCGTGTATAGCGGCTTACAGAAGATAGATGCAAACGGAAAAATGCAGGAGGCAGTAAGGATTATTTACAAAGACAAAGACCTGCTGTATGTAAATATTTCTTCCCTTCATAAAATAAGTAAGTATAGTGGCAAAGAAGGCACAGTGCCTAAAATGAATAAGCTGGGTAGCGATGTCTGGAATAAATTAAAAGATAAAACCAAGAAACAGGTTAAGGATATTGCAACTGATCTTATAAAATTATATGCGCAACGTAAAAGCCTGAAAGGGTTTGCTCATTCGCCGGATAATTACATGCAAACAGAACTGGAAGCATCTTTTATTTACGAGGATACGCCCGATCAAAACAAGGCAACCATTGATGTAAAACGTGATATGGAAAAGCCATCGCCGATGGATCGATTGGTTTGCGGCGACGTAGGTTTTGGTAAAACCGAGATAGCTATACGGGCAGCCTTTAAAACATGCCTTGACGGAAAACAGGCTGCAATACTGGTTCCTACAACTATCCTTGCATATCAGCATTATAAAACTTTTGGTGAACGTTTAAAAGATTTCCCGGTAACTGTTGATTATATTAATCGTTTTAAATCTTCAAAAGAGAAAAAAGAAACACTTAAAAAATTAGAAGAAGGAAAAGTTGATATCATTATCGGCACACATGCTTTGCTAAGTAAAGATGTAAAGTTTAAAGATCTCGGCGTGATGATAATTGATGAAGAACAAAAGTTTGGGGTGTCGTCGAAAGAAAAATTAAAACAGATAAGAACAACTGTTGATTCGCTTACGCTAACAGCAACACCAATACCACGAACGTTACAATTTAGTTTGATGGGTGCAAGAGATCTAAGCATCATTAACACACCACCACCAAACCGTCAGCCAATACAAACTGAAGTGCATGTGTTTAATGCAGATTTTATAAGGGATGCAATCTATTATGAAACAGAAAGAGGAGGGCAGGTTTTTTTTATTCACAACCGTGTACATGGATTGTCGGAAATGAAAGGATTGATACAGGGTTTGTGCCCTGATCTCAGCATTGCATTTGCTCACGGACAAATGGATGGCGATAAATTAGAAGAAACGATCCTTGATTTTATGGATAAAAAATATGACGTGTTAGTTTGTACAAATATTGTTGAAAGTGGTGTAGATATTGCCAACGTGAATACAATTATTGTGAACAATGCACACCAGTTTGGCTTGAGTGATTTGCACCAATTAAGAGGAAGAGTGGGAAGAAGCAACAGGAAAGCTTTTTGTTATTTGCTGGCGCCGCCGATGAGCACATTGCCGGCAGATAGTAGAAAGCGATTATCAACTTTAGAACAGTACAGTGATCTTGGAAGCGGGTTCCAGATTGCAATGCGTGATCTTGACATTCGTGGTGCCGGTAATTTATTGGGTGGCGAGCAAAGCGGATTTATTGCGGAGATAGGATTTGAGATGTACCAAAAAATTCTTGATGAAGCGATAAGAGAATTAAAACGCAAAGAATTTAAAGAATTGTTTAAAGAAGAAATTCAGCAGCAGGATGATTTTGTAAAAGACTGTACCATTGATACTGATCTGGAAATTTTAATTCCTGATAATTATGTTGAGAGCATTACAGAAAGACTGAGCTTGTATTCAAGGCTGGATAATTGTGAAAATGAAAAAGAATTAAATGATTTTCATGCAGAGATGATAGACCGTTTTGGTCCCATTCCTCCAGAGGTTGAAGATCTGTTCACTACCGTTCGCTGTCGTAAAATTGCTGTAGAGCTTGGCTTTGAGAAGATGCTGTTGAAGAATGAAAATCTAAAATGCTTCTTTGTAAGCAATCCGGAATCTCCTTATTTTTCAAGTGAAACATTTAGCGGCATTTTAAAATTCATTCAAACAAAAACTAATAAAGCAAAACTAAAACAGGTTGGAAGGAATGGGATATTAATTGTAGAAAATATAAAAACTATGTATGAACTTTGGGAGTTTTTAAACAGGATGGAAGAGAGCATTGATTAAATTTAATACTCAAATTCATTAAAAAACCTCACAGGTTTAAAAACCTGTAAAGTATGCATGGCTTAAACAATTTGATTAGATAATATGATAAATTCTAAAAAAAATATTTTAGTAACTGGTGGCGCTGGTTTTATCGGAAGTCATCTCATTGATTTTTTATTAGCTGACGGTAATTATAAGATCACCTGTATTGACAACTTTGATAATTTTTATGATCCTGCATTAAAAAGAAAAAATATAGAACCTCACATTGGTAATCCTGATTTTAAATTGGTGGAGGCTGATATTGCAGATAAAAATTTATCCGAAAAGTTGGATGAGCAATATGATATTATTGTTCACCTTGCAGCAAAAGCAGGTGTACGTCCAAGTATTAAAGATCCTGTTTTATATCAACAGGTAAATGTTGTTGGGCTTCAAAATATTTTGGAGATAGCAAAGCAAAAATCAGTAAAGCAATTTGTATTCGGATCATCAAGTAGTGTATATGGAATAAATCCAAATTACCCGTGGAAAGAAAGTGATACGGACCTGATGCCTGTAAGCCCCTATGCATCCTCAAAAATTGCAGGCGAGTGGCTGGGAAAAACCTATAGCCAGTTATTTGAAATTCGATTTATAGCCCTACGATTCTTCACGGTGTATGGACCCAGGCAAAGGCCCGACCTTGCTATTAATAATTTTACAAGAAAAATAAATAAGGGTGAGCCAATTAATTTTTTTGGTGCTGGAAATACCTTGAGAGATTACACTTTTGTAAAAGATACGGTTGCGGGAATTATAGCAGCAATGAAATACGATCAATCAAATTTTGAAATAATAAATTTAGGAAACAATAATCCTGTTACCTTATCTCAATTGGTAAGTACTATTGAAAAAGTGTTGAACAAAAAAGCGATATTAAACAAACTTTCTGAACAGGAAGGTGATGTACCTGTAACATGCGCTGATATTACCAAAGCACAACAATTGCTTAACTATAATCCTTCAACAAAGTTGGAAGATGGATTGAGAAAGTTTATTGACTGGGCATTAAAAAATGTTAGTGTGTAACAAGTAAGGTTGGCTCAAATTCTTTAGTGGGCAGGTCTTTAAAAATTCTATTCTGTAAAGTATTATTTGGAAATGGGATTGACCAGGCAGTGAGAAATATTATCATGAAGTCTGTATACAAAGAAGCATTTTTTTGATACCACATTTCCAACGCTCCTTTAAATGGAGATATCGTTTCATACATTGCCACCGGGTCGTTAGAGGCAGAAATTATTTTTTCTTCGTCTCTGAAAATAAGCGAGCCGATCCCTGTAATTCCCGGCTTTACATTGTAGATCTTATTTTTAATTTCGTTGGAATATAAATTAAATCCGGATTCCATTAAGGGGCGGGGGCCAACAAGGGTCATATCTCCTTTAAAAACATTTATGATCTGCGGAAGCTCATTGAGCTTTGTTATTCGCAAAAATTTTCCAAACCATGTTACCCTTGGATCGTTACGTAATGTAATGTGTCCGGTTCCTATCTGTGGGCTATTCTTTAACATGGTGGCAAACTTCCAAATGTAGAACAGGTTATTTTTATAACCGATCCTTCTTTGAAAAAAGAAAACCTCATGTTCACCCGTGAATGATAAAACAATTATAACAATTACCATTACCGGGGAGAGGATCAGCAAGGCTACTCCGGCTATAATAATATCAGTAAGACGTTTTAATAATTTGTACACACAATTTTTTTATAGGGCAAAACACTCTTTAATTTTTAGAACAACTGATGCTAACTCGTCATCAGAAATATTAGTTGAGCATGGAACGCTTAAACATTTTTGGTAAATGTAATCAGACCTATCATCTATTGTATAATATAAATTGTTATTAAACATTGGCAATTTATTCATCGGTACCCAAAATGGCCGGCTTTGCATTTTGTTATCATTCAGAATAGTTAATACTTCTTTTTGTTTTTCAGTCATAATAGTGGGCAGCCACCAGTTAGGGCTTACTTCATCATCCACTTTTTGAAATGAAATATCACCAACACCTTCCAGCTCTTCTTTATAAAAAGCAATGATCTCCCGTTTACGCTGCAAAAATTGTGGAAGCAATTCCATTTGCCCCACACCGATGGCTGCTGCCGTATTTACAAGGCGATAATTGTATCCGATTTCATCATGTATATACTCAAATGGATCGCTTTTAGCCTGCGTGGTAATATGTTTTGCTTTTTTAGCCAGCGCCTTATCATCAGTTACTATCATTCCTCCGCCTCCTGTTGTAATGATCTTATTTCCATTATAACTAAACGTTCCTACTAGCCCAAAGGTTCCTGCGTGTTTATTCTTGTAATACGAACCCAATGCCTCGGTAGAATCTTCAATAACAATCAGGTTGTATTTTTTTGAGATCGCTAACAACCTGTCCATATCGCACATGTTACCTAACACATGAACGGGCATAATGGCTTTTATTTTTCTTCCATCTCTTTTATAAACGCTTTTTCCATTTTTTATTTCAGTTTCTTCGGATAAAAATTTTTCCAGTAGATCCAGATCCATTTGCCAGGTATGATCATCTACATCAATTAAAATAGGATCTGCATTTGTATATTTTATAGCATTTATGCTTGCAACAAAAGTTAAGTTTGGGGCAATCACATAATCTCCACCCTCAATTCCGTTTAAGATCAAACAAATGTGTAATGCAGTTGTACCGCTGCTTGTAGCCACCGCATATTTTGATCCTGCAAATTCCGCGGTCATCTTCTCAAATTTTTCTACATAGGCGCCAATACTGCTTACCCAACCTGTGTCCAGGCAATCCTTTACATATTTCCATTCGTTACCTGAGATATTCGGTCCGGATAATAATAACATAGAATTTTTTTGCGGTATTTTTTGCAAACGTATAAAAAAAGGACCGTTGGGTACGCACCACCTATTCTTAACTCTTTGATTTTATATGTTTCTAAACTTTTGCGCAAACGGATCAGCAATGATCCCTGTTTTTACAAGAGAATAAATTTCTTTTACTCCATCAGGTACTTTTTTGGTAATAGTGAAGCCAAGCTCATTCTTAATTTTATCAAAATTAACCCTGTAATCACGGGGATCTTCTGAGCTTTGAACAAAATTTACTTTTACATTCGGAACTACCTTACAAACTTCTTCTATGATCATTCCCTTCTGGTAATTTTCATCAATATTTCCCACATTAAAAACATTTGCTCTTACCTTTTTTTCATCACTTTCAAGTACCAACAATACTGATCTTGCCAGATCATCTACATGGCAGTAAGGCCGCCAGAACTGGGCTCCCCAAATTTCCTGCTCACCGTTTATTGTTGCATTGCGGGTAAACTCATTTACTGTAAGATCAAATCTCATCCGTGGAGAATAGCCATATACAGTGCTAAAACGTAAGCATGTATTGCAGGTATTTGAATCTCTATTTTCTTCTAATAAAAATTTTTCGAACTTAACTTTCAGCTCTGCATATAAAGATACCGGCCTTAGTTCTGAAGTTTCTGTAACGAAAGCATCAGTGTTAGCCATCTTGCCATAATTGCTGCAGGTACTGGCAAATACAAATCGCTTTACTCCAGCTTTTTCTGCTTTTTTAAACAGGCTTACCGAGGCATCCCAGTTTGTTTGATTTGCTTCTTCACTAAATTTTTTACAGGCAGGGTCACCAACAATAGCGGCTAAATGTACAATAGCATCAATGCCTTCAAGAGCCTTGTCAATATCTTTTTCATTTCGGATATCTCCTTTTAAGAATTCAAAATTGGGATGGAGCATTACATCATACAATGCATCTCCTCCAAATTTTAGAGAATCCAAAACACGAATGGCATAATTTTTTTTGAGTAATTGTCTTACCAGTACTGACCCGATGTAACCTGCACCACCTGTAACTAGTACCTTCATTTAATAAATTTGGCGCAAAGTTAAGGGATAAGGTATGCTTAATTATATTTTATAAAACGGGCAGGGTTACCTACTATTTTTACATTATCAGGAACGTTTTTTACAACAACAGATCCGGCACCGATAATTACATTTTTGCCAATAGTTATATTTTCTCTTACTACAGACTTGGCACCAACAAAACTGTTTTCCCCCACTTTTACATTGCCGCATAAAACCGCACCCGGCGCAATATGCGCAAAATCTCCGATGATGCATTCATGCTCTATAATAGAGTAAGTATTGCAAATTGCACCGATACCTATTTTAGCAAAAGCATTTATTGTAACATTAGGTGATATCATTATGCCATGTGCAGATAAGTCCGCAGTGTCATCAATTACTGCTGTAGCGTGAACAGCATTTATGGGCAATAAATTTCTTATAGCAAGATTGTTATAAATATTTTTTCTAACCTCGTTGTTTCCTATGGCAATAAAGAAGTCTTCCTGTGTAAGCGCTTTTAGGCCAACAGGCGATGTTTCTTTTTGAAAATATTTAAGGGAAAAAGGGTTGAATTTTTTTTCTTCGTTATCGCAGTAACCGGTAGCTTTTAATCCTATAGATCTTAATATGCCGTTTATCACGTAAGAATGACCAGAGTAGCCAATGAGTATCATGGTAGTATGTATTGGATGAAGTTTATTATAACAAACGCAAATTCAATTAACTTATTGTATTAATAATGGGCTAGCCGTAGAAACTTTACGACAGGTTTGGCTGGGATAAAAAAGTTAAGTAGCTCTTTTTTTTTATATCATCCGCGGTGAGCTTTATAACTTCATTACCCAGCTGCATGTATGCCCACGGGTGTAAATAATCTGTCGCTTTAATCCTTCGTTCAATTTCTTTTACGTCCATATCAGGTGTTAGCCTGCAAAGCTCATCAAGTTGTTTACGCAGGTAGGGCTTACGTTTCCATATTTCATTAGCCTCAGGTATTTTTTCACCATTCATCAATTGGGAAAAAATATCGTAAAACAAATGTAGTATATGGTTATAGCATTGTTGTGTAATAGAATACACCGAATCTGTTTGATAAACCGGGAAACGCCTTACAGCTACAATCTCCCCTGTATCAACTTTTGAAGCCATGTGGTGGCAGGTAACACCAAACTCGTTCTCCCTGTTGTAAATGGCAAAGTTTGTACAGCCTATTCCTGGATATTCAGGAGGGCCGGGGTGAAAATTCAATGCTGCCAGTGCGGCATTTTGTAATAGTGTTTTTGGTATTATCCATTGAGAGAGGTAAGAAATAATAAGATCTCCCTTCCAGTTAAGTAAGTCCTGCGGAAAAGGTTGTTGCCTTGTACTGTAAACAATTTTTGCAGTAGGGTAGTGCACTAAAATAAAATCAGCTGCCTGGCATGAAAAAAAATCACCTGCCTTGCCTATAAATAAAATTGTAAGATGTGGTTGCCTATTTAATTCCATGCTTGTACAGTAAACGATTATAGGTTTGAAATATTACTTCATGAACTGTTTTCCGGCTATATAATTGTGTTACTTCTTCAAAGAGGGACTGCGCAATTTTTTGAGTGCTTTCTTTATTCTCAATTGCAAACTTAAGTTTTGTATTTAGATCGTCTTCATTTTTTACTTCAAACATAAAACCTGTTCTTTCATTTTGAATGATATCTGCATTACCGGCAATGTTTGAACAAACTACAGGAAGATGCATTGCGCCTGCCTGTAAAATTACATTTGGAAATCCCTCCCTGTGCGAAGGATGTACAAAAATATCAGCAAGCGACATATAGTATTCAATTGAATCGCTCCAGCTAATATGTGTGATAGCTGCATTATTAATGATGATATCAAGTGTTTGTGCAGATAAAGGATCTAAGTGCGGCTCAAAAGGGCCAACTAAAATAAGTTGCAGCTCATGTTGTTGTTGCAGTTTTTCAAAAACACTCACCAATTCTTCAATGCCTTTATCTTTTACCATCCTGCCAACACATAAAATTTTTAAACCATTCAATTGTGGTAATGATGCTTTTATTTTATTTTTAATTCCTTCGTTTAAGTTTTGCTTTGAAAATTTTTTAAGATCAATACCATTGGTAGATCCGTTATCAATAACAGCAAGCTTTTCGGCTTTTGCCAGTTTGTTGTCAATAATAAAATTCATCATCGATCGGCTGTTAGGCCAAACCTCTGTAGCGCCAAAGTAGGTTAACTTTTCTGTAAGCATAAGCAATCGCCTTTTAAATCCGGTTTCAATTATTAAAGGCAATCCGCCTACTGTATGTATCCTTATTTTTATGCCAACACTTTTTGCTGCAAGCATTCCCAGCAATCCCGCTTTGGGTGTATGGGTATGTACAATATCAGGCTTGTGTTTTTTTAAAACCTTTCTTAATTTAAAAAAACTTACAATGTCTTTTAAGGGCGTAATACTTCTTGTCATGGGAACAATTATATGCTCGCATTCTTCCTGTTTTTTAAGATCCTCAACTTCTTTTCCATCAGCACTTATCATTATAACATTAAACCCATGCTCACTCATAAACTTTGGTTGCCCTGCCAGCAAAACTTTAAAAGCCATTGGAACGGTAGTTATTCTTATAAGCGTCTTCGGCATTCTGTTTAGTTATTGAGGTAAACTTTTTTATACCATACTTCCAATGAAAATAGTGTCCATAAAATTTTAGCTCTCTTTTCCTGAGAAATTTTTGTTTTATTTTGGAGCAGATCGGTTACAAACTGTTGATGTATAAAATTTTTATTTAGCGAAGTAGATGAACCGATATAATCATTCATCATATCTTTTAATTGCCCATTCACCCAGTTTTTCAAAGGAATTTCAAAGCCACGCTTGGGTTGATTTATCAATGCTTCAGGCAAATATTTTTTTGCAAGATTACGTAAAAGGTATTTTGTAGTGCCGCCATGTATTTTGAATTTGTCATTCATGGAAGGAACATATTCCAATAGTTCTTTTGAAAGAAAAGGGCTTCGGCCTTCCAACGAATTTGCCATAGTTGCAATATCCATCTTTACCAAAAGATCACCTAAAAGATTTGTGTCAAAATCCATATTCATGATCTTTTTTAAACCTGAAATTTTGCCTGATGCAATTACATCAAAATCTTTTTTTATTGTAGCAAGGTAATCGAAGCCAGCATTAATATTATTTTCAAAATCTTCAAAAATATCTACGCCGGCAGATAAGTAAATTTCTAAATGTGATTTGGAGGCAAGTGAAGCCAGCCTGTATAGATAATTGTATTTTGATTTTTTATTATCAGATACGGGCAACATTTTTTTTATGAATGAAGCACCATTCTTTACCAGTAAATTTTTTTTAAAGAAATCATATTTTGAGAATGGAACATACCGGCGGTAGCCGCCAAATAATTCATCAGCTCCATCCCCGTTAATGATTACAGTAAGATGTTTCTTGGCCTCACGGCTAACATAATAACTGGGAATGGCAGAGCTATCAAAAAAAGGCTCGCCATAATTACAAAGAATTTTTTCAAGGTCATCTTGCAAATTATCAAATGAAATATTTATCTCAGTGTGATGCGTTTTGTATTTATCCGCTACCAATTTTGCAAGCGGTCCTTCATTGTATTCACCATTAAATGAAACCGTAAATGTTTTCACACCTTGCTTGTATTCACTGGCAATAGCTGTCGCCAACCCGCTATCAATACCACCACTTAAAAAACATCCGACCTCAAGATCAGATGATTCCAGTCTTCTTTTTATTGATAGTTGTAAAAAAGTTTCAACAGTTTCAAAAGCTTTTTCAAACGAGTCATTATTCTCTTTCAAATAAAAATCATGAATGTTCCACCAACGTGTTTGCCGAATTTGTAATGTTGAACAATCGATGATAAGAAAACTTCCTGCCTCAAGTTCATTAACATTTTTATAAGGGGTAGCGTTACGATAAAAAGTTCCCAGTCTAAAGTAGTGATAAAATTTGTTCTCATCCATTTGCAAAGGCAACACTGCTTTCAGGCAATTTAACTCACTGGCAAAAACTATTTTTTCATTGTCCTTATAATAATATAAAGGCTTTTCGCCTGCACGGTCTCTTGCAATAAAGATTATATTTTTTTCTTTGTCATGAATTGCAAAAGCAAACATGCCGTCTAGATGTTGCAAAAGATCAGTTCCAAATTTTTGATAGAGGAGCAATAGTGTTTCTGTATCAGAAAAGGTGTTGCCTTGTAAATTAAACCTGGTGCGCAGTTCAGCGTGATTGTAAATTTGCCCATTAAAAATGATGGTATATCTGTTATCAAGATGCATAGGTTGCCTGCCGCCGCCGATATCTAAAATGGATAGCCGTAAATGATAAAAATCTACATTGCCCGATGCATAACCACCTTGCTCATCAGGACCCCGATGATGCATGGTAGTATTTATGAAGTTGTGAGAAAGTTTAAAATTTACCGCACCTGCAATTCCGCACATGTATTTAATATTTCACTATGGCAAAATAAATGCATAATAACCAAAATGGATCATGACAAAGTGAGTTGGGAAATAATAGGTTCTTTTTGAAAAACCGGTTCTTCGTTATAAGTGCTGGCATTCATCTTTAGTTTTAATTGCTCTCTAGCTTTAACTTTTTCATGGATGAGATACAACGAAATCAGGTAAAAGGGCATGCACGGGATTTTGTAGCGTACAAGTGATCCAAAATTTAATGTGCTGGCGCCAACAAACAAAGCAAATACACAAGAGAACAAAAAACAATACATTATCAAAGGATCGCTGAATATTAATTTAAAGAAATTTATGGGTCCTGCCTTAAAAATTATAAATATGGTAAACAACATTAGTAATAATGCTTCAGTAGAAGATAGGAGGATTGATGGTTTACGCGATTCCCAAACAAATGGACGAAAAAAAGTAGTGCCGATGGCTACAGGTGCAAGTTTAACAAGCCCTACCATAGAGCCATCGAATTCAACTCCTAAAGAAAAATTTGAATTTGCGCCGCTGGCATTGGTAATAGCCTGGTCTTCGTAAGCCTTGTTATATTTCTTAATGCTTTGGGAAATATCTTTTACAGCGAATTGCCCTAATTCATCACCATAAGAATTTAATGCTTTCGTAAATCCAAACATACTTCCTAAAATCAAAGCAGGTGTAAATACATATTTAAGAGCTATGTTATTAATGCTCTGTACATTTTTAAGTAGTATGTATAAAATAAAAAAGGGAACGTAAGATATCAGGATATATACCTTTAGAACGATTAGCAAATAACTAAATACTGCCACTATAAATGCATTTTTAAGTATCCTTTTTTTTCTATAAAATATCTCGTAGAGGCCATAAGTTATCCATCCGAGTGCTGCTACACAAATAGTATCTTTTAAAATCCCTGAACTCCAAAAAACAAAGGTTGGTAGATATAAAATTGCTATAGCAAATTGCTTATGCATTTTGGGATATTGCTCATAGAAAAATAAAAATAATTTCCATATTCCGGAAAATGCTATTAGTGCAAAAATTAGATTTATAACCATGTACTTACTAAATGTTACAAAGCAGAGTACAGCAACCATCTTAGTTAATAAAAAGTTATTGGCAGATTTAAAATAGCCAGCGTTATAAGGATCTTTTAGTAATGTTTCATCAAAATTTTTCCCTTCAGAAAATAGCAGATCAATATTTTTAAAGTCATGCAGAATTAAATTATGAATATTTACACCTTCATTGTGGTAAAGGCCGGTAGAATCGCCGGGAGATAAATACGCATTAAAAATTGTGAATGCTATGCAGCCTATAATTTTTACCCAAAAGCCTTGTTTATGATATTTTTTTAATATCGGATCTTTATATTTTTCCCGAAGCCTTTTAAAAATAAAAGAAAATATAAGAAGGTAAAAAGGAAAAAATACAAAATCTAAAAGGCTCATAATATTTTATATTTTGGCTTTTTATATTGTTGTAAGTTTTCAGTTTGATCCTCCATAAAGCTTTTAAAAGTTTTGGGATATTCCTTCATATTAGATTTTAGTCTTTCTAAAATATAGGATGGTGTGGCTTTAAAATTATTTTGCAGAGCATCTTTTGCGGGCCATGCAATAAAAGCCATCTTTTTTATCTTATCCGTTTTTTGAAACAGGAGTGTTATAAATGCGAACATCAATAAAAAACCGGCGTACATCATGTAAGCAAAAGGCATCGCTGCAGAAAACTTACTGCGGTGAACATGAAACCTGTTGCGGATATAATAATACATTTTCCAGCCTGTTTTATAGTCCCATTCCTGCTTATAAGAAAAATAAGTTGCAGGATGATAATGTATGCTGTTGGTTATTGTGCAAAAAGGGATGGCATTCTTTTTTATTATTCTGTAATAGTACTCAGTTTCATCTCCCCATAAAAACAAACGTGGATTAGGAAAGCCCACTCTTTCTACGATTCTTCTATGAAGCAATGTTCCGTTAAACGGGTGTGCAATATTTTGTATCACCTTGCTCTTAACTTCATCAATATTTTTGTAATGAAGTGTTTTCCATACAAAGCTTTTTTTATCTTCTTTATCAATCACTGCGCAATTTCTCAGCAATAATTCTTCACTGTCATCTTCTAAAAGTTTTTCCAGCGCATCTTCCTTAGGGTAACCATCATCATCCATCAGCCACATCCAACTATATCCTGATTCAAATGCTGTTTTAATGCCTGTGTAAAATCCACCGGCCGAACCCACATTTTCCTGCGAGATATGATCTATGTTGTTTTGTGTTTTTAACCAGTCTGCAGTTTCGTCGGTACTGCCATTGTTGATCACGAGTATCTTATCAACTTTGCGGGTTTGATTTTGTAATGCGTTTATGCAATTAGATAGTAACTGTTGCCGATTATAAGTAACAATCACGGCGACGACCTTGTCCATTTAACTTGCTTGGTTTTTGTATGATTGGATGTACCCTTAACGCTAAATAATCATTGCTTATTGTAGTGGAATGAAGTTATTAGCTTTCTTTATTTGGAAAAACAGGAATTGGCTTTGATTTTTTTAAAGAATCTATAAAGATCTTTGAATAATCTATAGCTTCTCCTATCACATCGTGCATATCCATATAGCGGTAGGTTGCTAATCTTCCGAGAAAAGAAACTCCTTTTAGCATTGTCGCATCTTCACGATATTTTATTAAGAGATCTTTATCTGCCTGCAATCTTTTTGGATAGTACGGTATATCATCTTCTGTTGTTTCCTTGCTAAATTCTTTAAAATAAACAGTTTTATCATGCTCTTCCCAAGGCGTAAAATGCTTATGCTCCGCAATTCTTGTATAAGGAATATTTTCATCGCAATAATTTACCTGTGTTACTCCCTGGTGATCTCCCTGTTCTGTAAATTTTTCAAAGGTAACAGTGCGGTAGCCCAATCTTCCATATTGATAATTAAAATATGCATCCACAGGGCCGGTATAAATCACGTGATCGTAAGATGAAATATCAATTGAAGGATCAAATTTTTTATTCAATTCAATTTTAATTTTTGGAATATCTACCAGCTTTTCAAAAAGTGCGGTATATCCATCTAGCGGAATGCCGGTGTAAATGTTGTTGTGATAATTGTCATCATAATTAAAACGAAGGGGAATTCTTTTTAAAATCGATGCAGGTAATTCTGTCGGCTCACAACCCCATTGCTTTTTAGTATAGCCATAAAAAAATGCATAGTATAATTGCTTGCCAATAAAACGTAACGCCTGCTCTTCAAAATTTTTAGGATTACTTATAGTTTTATCTCCCAGCGTTTCTAAAAATTCTTTTGCTTCTGCAGGTGTAAAAGTTTTATCAAATATCTGATTGATGGTTTGCAGGTTAACCGGCAGGGAATATATTTTTCCATTACTCATAGCTTTTACGCGATGCACATAAGGTCTGAATTCAACAAAGCTGTTAACAAAATTCCAGATCTCTTTTTTATCAGTATTAAAAATATGCGGGCCATATTTATGAATCATTATTCCTGTTTCCTTGTCACGCTCAGTGTAGCAGTTGCCACCAATGTGTTCCCGTTCGTCCCATACATCAATGGTGCAATCTAATTTATCAGCAAGCCTGTTAGCCATTACAGCTCCTGAAAAGCCAGCACCAATAATTAAAAACCGGTAGGGCATATTTTATTTTGAGTAGGTGGTAAAAATAAAACAAATACAGCAACGTTATCTTGTGCCTTAATGATGTTTTAAACAATATTTTTGTCAACACAGAAAAAATGATAAAGAATTATAATTCACAACCGCTTCAAAAAATCGTATCCGGTAACCGTGAGATAAGCATATTTGAAATTTCAGGAAGCAACATTGATGAAAAAGTAGTTGAAGAATTTGGTGAGGAGTGGCTAAAATTTCATGAGTTCTCTGACGAGATGATCAGTAAAAGTGTGGGAGAATATTTTGATATAATCAACGAAGTGGTTTTAAATAAAAACAGTTATGCTATTGATATTGGCTGTGGCAGCGGCAGATGGACGAAAGTGATGGCTGCCCGTGCAGGCTTTATTGAAGCTGTTGATCCCAGCAATGCAATTTTTGCCGCTGACAGACTTTTAAAAAATATTGATAATGTGCGATTGGCAAAAGCATCGATTAATACATTGCCATTTGATGATGAAACTTTTGATTTTGCCATGTGTGTTGGGGTGCTCCATCACATTCCCAATACACAACAGGCAATGATTGATTGCGTAAAGAAGGTAAAACATGAAGGATATTTTTACACTTATCTCTACCACGATATTTCTCATAAAGGATTTTTAACGAGAACAGCCTTTGCTATCTCTAATACCTTGCGCAAAGGGATAAGTCGTATGCCCGCAGGGTTGAAAAAATTTGTTTGCGACATCATTGCTGCACTGATTTATCTTCCATTGGTTTCTCTATCACGGTTTATTAGTCGACTTGGGATGAAGAAAATGGCAAAAAAAATCCCATTAGCTGATTACAGTAACAAGGCTTTTTTTGTAATGAGAAATGATGCTCTCGACAGATTTGGCACCCGCCTGGAACAAAGATTTACCCGCAAACAAGTAGAAGAAATGATGCAATCTTCAGGATTAACAGAAATTGTGATAAGCGATGGAACGCCTTACTGGCATGGGATAGGAAAGAAGTTATAGATTTAGCCTAATATTTTTTTATAAACGTACCGATATTTTTGAATAGCAGCGTTAAGATCGTAATACTCTTTTGCACCCCTCATAATTTCTTCTTTATTAAATCCCGTTTTTTCTGCAATTATTATCGCCGCCTTTTCATATTCCAAAATATTTAAAGATTCCAGTACAATTCCTGCATTATATTTTGTTATTATTTCTTTTACATCTCCTACTCCCGCAAGAGTAATAACGGGAATTCCCATCCCCATTATTTCTCCATGCTTAGTGGGTGAACAAGAAATTTTTGAGTAAGATGACTTAATGAAAAATAATGAATAGTTACTAAAAGATAATAATACTGGTACTTCGTGGCGAAGCCCTCTTTTCACAATTATTCTATCAGTAGGGATATCATATTTTTTCGCGACTTTTAAAATTACTTCATGCCGGTGTGGAGAAATAAATAAAAATTTTGTTTTAGGTATTTTAGTATGTAATATTTTACAAAATTGCATCATCTCATCTATGAGATACGAACCACCAATAGAGCCGAGGTAGCTTATAATAAAATCTTCATCGTTAATTTTTAATTCTGTTTTAAGTTGTTGTTGCAGCAATTTATCAATTTTGGAGGGATTAAATAAATCCAAATCAACACTGCATGGTATCACTTCAATTGGAATAGGCTGGTTGATGATATTTTCCCAACTATCCATTTCTTCTTTTGCCCGGTAAGTAAGGCATATGTTATAATCAGCTTTCTCTATGCATTCATATTCATGATTTTTAAAAAAATTATATATTTTTTTAAATACAGGATTCTTTAAGTTCCACATACCTCCATCAACTCTTTCATCCGCCCAAAAACCTCTTATATCATTTAAGAATTTTATTCCATACTTTCTTTTTAACCATAATGCAACAAGGGTAGGAACCCCTGGCCGCGTATGCACCATATCAAACCTTTCTTTTTTATTTAGCTTTTTAGCCTTTTTTTTTAACTGGTAAAAGTCAAACACTGATGAAAGAATTACAGGGCTTTTATGGTATGGAACAGATACCCATGTTATCGGATATCCCATGATAAGCTTTTCCACGTACTCTTTATTATTTTTAAACAGATCTGGTTTGTCACAGCTTAAAATGGTGAACCGATAATCATATTTTGTTAAGCCGGCGAGGTAAGGAATTATCTGGCTTTGACCAAGAGGGTCGGTCAATCCATCATACGAAATAAAGAGAATATTTTTCATGTGTTATAAGTACTTTCTATCTGTTTAGAGTATTTCAATATATTTTTTTACAATTTCATTAATTCTGTATTTATTACTAGCAGACATTAAGATGTCTTTATCAAAAGGTTTTTGTATAGCCTTGATGATTAATGCAGCCATTCCGTCTGAATCCTTTACATTACACAAATAGCCATAGGCTCCATTTTGCAAAATTTCGTCTGGTCCGGAAGGGCAATTTGTACTAACTACTGTTTTACCTAAAGCCATGGCTTCCACAATAACATTTCCAAAACCTTCATATATGGATGATAAAACAAAAACATTACTTTTTGAAATCCATTTATAAGGATTAGTTTGAAAGCCACTTAAAAAAACACTCCCAGTTAGATTATTATGATCTATATATTTTTTAAGGATTGATTCCAAAGGGCCTATGCCTAAAATAAATAGTACTGCATTTTTATAAGTTTGCTTAACAATACTAAATGCTTTTAATAATGTAATATGATCTTTCTGTTCAGCTAACCTGCCTGCAGTTAATAATACAATTTTGTCTTTTATATCTATGGGAAATTTTACCGGCTCAGGAGCTAATGAATAAATTGTATCGTTAAAGACGGGATTATAAATAAAGATTCCGTGTGGTAATTTATGGTGGCTAAATTTACGAAGCCACTCCAAACTACCTTTACTTACCGCAATTATTTTATCGGCATGCGGCGTAATAAAATAATGCATCAATTTTAAAACTGCATCACTTTTTAAATATTTTATCTTCCTTGATGCAGGATACGAGTAATGGTGAGTAACATAAATTTTTGCAGTTATCGCTGTTAGTTTTTTTATAATTATTGCAGCGGCGCCGGTATAATCGCTGACTGTAAAAATATGGGTATATGCATTCTTTTTAAAAAACCGGGGGAAAACACGGAGGTAAGTATAAAACGACGTACCTCCTACTTCAGAAACAGGAATTGAAG
Source organism: Chitinophagaceae bacterium (assembly GCA_046594375.1). Taxonomy (GTDB): domain Bacteria; phylum Bacteroidota; class Bacteroidia; order Chitinophagales; family Chitinophagaceae; genus Ginsengibacter. Next base: position 16,556 of record JBKJSX010000110.1, on the reverse strand, counting down.
GATGTAGAATATCATCGTACTCCCCCCCTTTTTTCCCCACTAAAAGCTCTACTTTAATATTATTTTCAAAAAACGCGTTAGCAATATTTACAAATACTCTTTCAGCGCCGCCACCGCTAAGGTCCTTAAGTATAAACAAAACTCTCTGCATTGTTTTTAGTTAAGGGTATTGTTTTCTATATAAACTGTTTTTCTATAGTCCGGCATTTTGCAAAACCCACTCAATTTTTCCAACCTGTAAAACATCCTATTAGTATTTGCGTACCCAATTATTTGTGATAAATAGAAATAAAATAGGAACCATCGTGAATTATATTTTTTTGTGGACACTGGCCAATATTTTTTGATAATCGCTGCTATAAATTCTTTAGAAAAATCTTTTGTTTTTAGTTCCAGAACGAGGTTTCTTAATGCATGCCAGTTATATTTTAACATGTAATCACTTTCAACTTTTTCAGTTTGTTTGGGCAATTGGCTTCCCCATTTATTTGTAAACTTTAGTAAGTCTAAATAATATTCTTTACCAATAATGCCGCTCCATAAATGCTCAACTAATATATCAAACACCACATAATTTTTTGCATATTGGTTTACTTGCATACTTATATCAGCATCATATAAATGAAAACCTGTAAACGTTTTATCATCGAATGTAATTTTAGCAAACAATGATTTTCTGATACAGAACCACAAACCATCAATTATTATAACTTCAGTTTTATCAATATCATTAAAAGGGTTGCTATAATATTGGTACAATTTCTCATTTTTTTTCTCAGCATTTTTCATTAAGAGGTTTCTGGCGCTTTTTGCAAGATAATTATTGGACCACCATGGAGACGGAACGCCTGATTGAGCCATTCCGCCCAGAACTCCTATCATGCCAACTTGTGGATCATTAAAATGAGTTACTACTTTCCCCCCCCAATCGATTGTATGGAACAAAATGTCTTCGTGAACAAAACATACAATATCATTTCCTGCTTTTTTTACTCCTTCATTGTATGCAGAAAAAATTGAAAATTGGTTGTTTGTATTATCGATTATTATAAGCTCATAGGGGACACCTATGGTAGATTTAATACTTTTTTTTATTGCATTGAGTAATTCAATTTTTCTATGGCAAATGATAATGCTCAGCATGTAATTTAATTTATAAGCCAAATCAAGAAAAATACTTTTACTTTAAAATAACTTTAAAAAATGCCCGGTCTTTTAATGATTTTCCGTTTAACTAAAAAATCAAGAAGGGATGGAAAGTATAAAGCCAGTAAAAATTTTATGGCTAATTTTTTATTTCTTTTTCCTGCTTCAAGTAAAACTTCATTTAAATAATTAAGATTTAAATATTTTTTATATTTTTTTTGCAGGTATGCTTCGAGAACTACTGCATTATTGGAATGAATGTAAGTATGCATTGAATGCCCTAGTACTCTATATTTAAAAAGAATTTTTGGAATATAGTGGAATTCATAACCATTTAAAACCATGTTTAACCAAAAATCCCAATCCTCCATTCCCATTACAGGCATGTTTTCATCATAACCACCCAATGCCTCCCATGCAGATTTTCGGTAAACAGCGCAGGCATCAATATAATTCGCTATCATTAGTTTTTGTAAATTAAATTCTCCTACTTTATTTAATCCTGTCTTATCTCCAAAATATTCTGAATCTCCATAAACCATTGCGATTGCAGGATGTTCATCTAATATTTTAATGCTTTCAAATATGTATTCGGGGTATATTTTATTGTCACTATCCAATGGTAAAATATATTTGCCCTCTGCTTTTTTTATAGCATTATTTCTTGCAGCCCCCAATCCCTGGTTTGCCTGGTTAATTACATTGTAACCTTCTTCAGTTAATTGTTGTAATAATTCAATGGTAAGTTTATCGGTTGACCCATCGTTTAAAATAATTATTTCATACAAATTTTTATCACTGCATTGCTCTACACTGTTTATGCATTCACGCAAATATTGACCATGATTATAACAAGGAATAATTATGGATATAACTGGCAGCATAATATTTTATAACTGGTTTGGTTTTTTGCCGATCACTACATAGTTCATTGTGTTTACCGTATTGTGATCAACTTTATCTAACCATGAAAAAAATGAATTGATAATCCATTGCATGCGTAGCTTAAAAAATAGAAACCGTGATACATGAATAAAAAAATTTTTGCTTTTGCTAAGTGAAAATGAATGTATTAATGTTTGTCCTGCTGTTGCCCATGCACCACCATTTGGTATTACCTCAACAATTTCAAAACCTGCTTTTTCAAAAATATATGTAAAGCCATATTTTGTGAACCTGAAAAAATCATAAGGCTCCTCATGCAAATGCCAATACATAGGACCTGAAATAATAAAGTATCCTCCGGGTTTTATTAAACGATATGCTTCATTCACCAGGCCCTGATGATCCTCTACATGCTCAATTGTTTGTGTAGAAAAAGCTGTGTCAAAAGAATTATCCTGAAGAGGAATATTATTTGCTTCACATAAAATATCAACTTTATTTAGATCGGATTGAATAATATCGCAACCAATGTATTCTGTTATTTTTCCTTCTACTATTTTTTCATAAGGTTTATTTCCGCATCCAATATCCAGAAGTCTTCCTTTTGCAAATCTTGATAAGGAAGAAAACAGTGCCGAATGAAAAGTTCTGTAATGCAAATAGTAGGCACTGAGTTTAGTGACTTTTGTATCGGATAAACGTGATAAGTTTTCAGACCTCATTACATTGTTTTATAAAATTTTCAATCGCGATGATATCATTTGTGATAAAATGCTTTTGTTTTTCCTGAAGCACTTCATCACTCCAATTCCACCATTTAATTCTTAATAATTCTTTAATGATATTTTCTGGAAATCTGTATTTTATTAACTTTGCAGGCACACCGCCAACAATCGCATAAGGAGGTACATCTTTAGTTATAACTGCACCAGCAGCAATTATACTACCATGTCCTATTGTAGCACCATTTCTGATATAAACATTAGAACCTATCCAAACATCATTGCCTATTGTTACTCTTTCATAAGTTACAAATGCTTCTTTATCTGCAAATGTTTTTTCAAATATCAGCCCGGTATGATAGAACAATGGTGATGTAGAAATAAAGTCTATTGGATGGTTTCCATAACCAATAACAGTATTAGGGCCGATGGAACAAAATTTTCCAATATCTGCCGATTGAATAAGTGTTCCGGTTGATACATATGTGTAGTTTCCAATAGTTGAATTTTTTGCTTCTGCTGAGCCATGTAATTTATAATAGCCTGCAGGTAAGCGATCCCTGCTTTTGATACCTAATGAAGAAACTGCCTTTTTTATGATTCGTTTTATTCCCATTTACAAGGCAAGTTTATTATTCCGGTATCGGCATTTGCATATTGCGACATATCAGAAGTGAAGTCTGAAACATCAAAAGGACAAATGTCTTTTAAATATTGTAAAATCCTGCCTTGTGGCACAAACAAACTAGCATCTAATGAATACCCTCCTGTAAGAAAAACCGCTTTTGGTATCACTAAATTATATTCCTTCTTGTGCGGGTCTGTTATTTTATTATGCGCTGTAAAAACTTTTCTTTTCCATTTATCCAGTAAAGCTACACCAAGGTTAATGCCTTCAAAAAAACCGCTTTCTATATTTATTTTTATTTGCACAACAATATCTTCTTCAAAAGAAAAAATATTATTACCGCTCCTGCTTTCCATGGTTACGGAATTAATAAATATCGTTTCAGTATTAGCTGCAATATCATTTTGATAAGATACAAGTGAAGAAGATAAAAGCGTGTTGTACTTATCAAGTACAACGGTTACATCGTCATGCATTATTAATTTTCCATGATTTAATAGAACGCCTTTTTTGCAAAGGTCAGCGATCACTCCCATGTTATGACTAACAAACAAAACTGTTCTTCCGCTCTTACTCACTTCATCCATTTTACCTAAACATTTTTTTTGAAATTCAGCATCACCTACTGCAAGCACTTCATCAATAACCAATATTTCGGGTTCAAGAAAAGCAGCAACAGCAAACGCTAAACGCAATTGCATTCCACTGCTGAAATGTTTTAATGGTGTATCAATAAATTTTTCTACTCCGCTAAAATCTACAATGCTGTCAAAATGTTTGTCAATCTCAAATTTTCGCATACCGAGTATGCTTCCATTCATATAAATATTTTCACGGCCACTTAATTCAGGATGAAAGCCCGTACCCACTTCCAATAAACTCGCTACCCGTCCGCGACAAATTATTTTACCACTTGTTGGCGGCGTTATTCTGCTAAGTATTTTTAGTAACGTGCTTTTGCCGGCTCCATTTCTTCCAATTATTCCTATGCTTTCTCCGGGATAAACATCAAAGTTTATATCATCCAATGCCAAAAATGTTTTACCATCATTATTTTTTTTCCTGAAAGGATTAGCAATAACATCCCTTAAAGAAAGATACCTCTCCTGCCGGCTTCCAATTTTAAATTGTTTGGTAATATGTTTTACTTCTAATATCGGTTTCATAATTATACTAAATCGGCAAAATAAGATTCGGTTTTTCTAAAAGTATATATTCCCAGTATCAATAATAATAATGCTACAACACTGCCTGTAGACACAGCCTGCCAATCCACAGCTTGGCCGGTAAATACACTACGGCAAAGTTGTATAGAGGATGCAATAGGATTTGCTTTCATCACACCATTTATGTAAGGATTTGTAAATGCTTTTGTTGAATACAATACCGGGTTGGCGAACAATAAAAACTGTATCATAAATGGAAGCAAGTATTGAAAGTCGCGGTATTTTACATTAAGGGCTGCTAAAAAACTTCCTAAGCCAAAAGTTGTTACAAGTGTTATTAATATACCTAAAGGCAGGTACAAAAATAATTTTATGATACTTACATCCTGGTGATAATAAATTAGAACGAGTGCATAAATTATCAATGAAAAGAAAAAATCTACAAGTGAAGTAAGTATTGCACTAATAGGAACTATCAAACGTGGAAAATAGATTTTCTTAATTATATTGGCATTTGAAACCATGCTATTAGCGCTGTTGAGCAGGCCATTGCTGAAAATATTCCAGATGAGTAATCCGCTTAAAGCAAAAACAGGATAAGGAATACCATCGCTGCTAACATTTAATGCCTTGCTAAAAATTAAGGTAAACATTACCATCATGATTAATGGCTGCAATATTGCCCACATAATTCCTAATGCAGCCTGCTTGTATTTTACTTTTACATCACGCCACGTAAAAAAATAAAACAGCTCACGGTACTGCCATAGCTCTTTTAATCCCAGTGAGAATTTATTTTGTGCCTGTATTACGTATTCTATCATTAAATGTTTTCTTTATTCCTGTTTTCCGGGTTGGTCAGTTATTGTTTTATTCCCTTAACCATCGTTGCCTTTCCATTATCATATTTTATTTCTCCTCCCCAAACTTCTTTCATGTTATATTTTTTAAACCAATTAACAACAGTACTTATTTTTTGAGGTTGATCATATACAGGAGAGAACATATCAAAAGTATCCAGCACACAGAGATCTCTCAATTGCCTAAAGGGTAAATTTTTTGGCATCGTTCCATCAATATCGCACAGCGGCAAAAACCTGTTTAGCTTATTCAATTTTATTTTAGAAAAAAACCTTGATGTTCTTATCATCCAATCAACATTCTTATCGATCTTCTTATATAATTTTTCATGATCCATTTTTTTTGTGAATTTGCGCAGCATGTATTTTGCCTGGAGTTTTGTCCACCAACCTTTGATGGGATAAAAATCAACGATTACTTCTCCGCCTGGCTTTGCCATATCAATCAATGCTTTTACAGATCTTTCCACATCAGGCGTGTGCTGTAGTACACCCAGGCAAATTACCTTATCGAATTGCGCGGGAGCAAAGGGCAGATCATAAATACTCGCCTGGAATAATTGAAGCCTTACATTCGGCCCGTTGTTTTTATAGTTTACTTCTACAGCATTGGAATAGTCAACGCTATATAATTGCGCATTAGTAAAATCAAGTATTATCTGGCTAAACCTGCCAGCGCCGGAGCCTACCTCTAAAATATTTTTTCCTGAAAGATCCTGTTTTTCCCATCCGGTCTCAGCAAAAAATCTCCTTTTAGAAATTTCAAGGTTGGCAGATTTGTCAATCTGTATTTTGGCAAACCTGTTCCATTGAAAGCCAAAACTATCCGTATAATTATTTTCAGAAATTATGCGATAAGCGCCTTTGATAATGGGAAAAACGATTTTACCTGCTTTTAATCCATCATCACAGACTGCCAGGGGTTGCTGAGTAAAGGGATCTAAAAATTCAATAGACATATGTGTATTAATAGAACGTTATATAACCATTATTATTTTTAAGGTTGCTATTATAAATTCTTTCATAAGGCAAAAAGAGTTTTTTTAAATTGATCACCAATTTTAGCTATGTCAAAGTCTTTCGCTCTTTCAGAGGCTTTCTCCCTTAAATTTTTCTGTAGATTATTATCGTTATAAATTAATCTCATAGCACGGGCAAGTTGGTCCGCATTATTTACAGGCACCAGTATTCCATATTTTAAAATCTCAATATCGTTCTCTAAAATCTTATTAATATCTGTTTCTGAAGCCAAAATTTCTCTGGGTCCGGATTGACAATCGGTAGAAATTACCGGTAAATTACAGGCAAGTGCTTCCTGCATTGAATTCGGAAATCCTTCAAAATTTGATGATAAAACAAAGCAATTTGCTTTTGATAAATACTTAAAGGGATTATTATCGAATCCCTGGAAAATGATTCTGTTCTCAAGTTCCAGGTACTTTACTTTCTCTTTCAATTTGTTTTCCTGATCACCCTTTCCTATTAAAATTAATTTGCAATCTAAATCCTTTATTTTATAAAATGCTTCTATTAAAAGTTCATAATTTTTCTCCCTTCTTAAACCACCAACACTTATAAATGTAAAAGTTGTAAATAAAGTAGCATTACCGTCTACATTTCCGGCCTCTTGTATTGCAGCTAAATTGATAGGATTATGAATTACCTGGAATTTTGTATTGATACTAAAATTTTTCTGCAGGTCAGTTTTAATTAAAAAAGAATTTGTAATTATTAATTTAGCTTTTGGGTAGAGCCACCTGGTTAAATATTTACCACTGATCTTCCCTGATCTGCCAATAAATTTTAAATAATTTGATAAGTATGTTCTTTCGCTTATGATTATTTTACTATGCGAACCATATACTTTGCTTAAACAATTAATATAATTAGCTCTTTTTAAAAATGATAAACTTGTTTCAATTTTGTTTTTTTTGCAGAAGCGTTTATACCTAAGTGCTAAATAAGGCAGTTTTATGATTTTTATTATTCCATTTTCTTTCTCAGACTGATTGAAACAAAATATTTTTTGTCCATCGGGAATATCGTATTCAATCTTTTTGTTGAGAAGAACAAGATAAATATCCAGATCAGTTTTCAATTCGTTCAGCAGCAGCGACACAACTCGTTCAGCTCCTCCGGCGGAAACAGAGTTAATAAAAATTGAAATCTTTTTTCTCATTAATAATTTAAAAATTCAGCCCGGGTAGTCTCGGAACTACCTTAGCCATATCAAAAATAGCCGAATAAAAGAAGGTTTATACATAAAGATTCTCTTACTTTAACGAAATGAAATTTAGTCCACAACTTCCATTTATATTAACATGGGATGACCTTTATCTAACGCCGGTATATCTTTTACTTATTTTCTTTATCGTTAAAAAATGGCGCAAGCGATATGCTGATTCTCCTATAAAAAAATATATTTATCCAGCGCTTTTATGCCGGATGTTGGGATGTATTTTTTTGGCCTTGATACTTAATTTTTATTATGGATATGGAGATACATTTTCATACTACACCGGGGCACATGAAATATGGACCGCTTTTATAAAAAGCCCGAAGATTGCAGGAGAGATTATTTTTAATAACCCTAAAACGTATTCTTCCGAGGCTCTTGATTATGCGCTTCATTCGGGGTATACGGGTTTTGCGGCTTCATATTATGTTATGTTTAAAGCTGCAGGAATAATAGGATTGTTTTGTTTTGGAAGTTATTTGCCAATCGCACTTATTTTTTCGTTGTTATCATTTTGGGGGACGTGGATGATATTTTTAGTATTCAATGAACGGTATCCACATTTAAGAAAATATATTGCCATTACAACATTATTTATTCCCTCGGTTATTATTTGGACAACAGGCATTCTTAAAGAGCCGCTTTGCATGTTTGGCTTAGGGTTATGTTTTTATACATTTCATAATATTTTAAAGAATAGAAAAATAGTAACAAGTATTATTCTCTTCCTTATAGGTTCGTTTATTTTACTTAGCATTAAAGATTATATTTTTTATGTTTTTATTTCAACTACCTGCGTATGGAGTTATAAAACATTCATTGGGCAAATAACCTCTAAGCTGATTAAATTAATTATTAAAGCAACAATATACCTGGCATTTTTAGCTGTGCTTATCTATTTTATTGCCGATAATAATAATATCATCCAGGCTGCCTTTATAAATTATTTTACTAAAGCATCTAACTTACAAACCGTGATGACAACTATAAACGCTGACTTTAACAGTGGGTCTGGCTACACACTTCCAACAAACGATCTTTCCGTCGCAGGATTGACGATAAGTTTTTTATTATCGCTGAATGTATCGTTATTCAGGCCGTATATATGGGAATGCAGCAATGCTCTGATGCTGCTCAATTTTTTAGAAAGCTTTACCACCATGCTGCTGATAATTCTTTTACTGTTTAAAACAGGCCTGATAAAGATTTACAGGAATTTAAAGGATCCGCTATTACTTTTTTCTCTCATTTTTTCTTTGCTTATGGCAGCATTAGTAGGCTTTGTATCTTTTAATTTTGGCACCCTCATCAGGTATAAAACTCCCTTTGAGCCATTCTTTTATACGATGTTGGCAATAATTTTATTTAATAAGATGGATATAATTAAAAAGAGTTCTGTCTAAAATTTACATCCACCTGTTCCACCACATCTGAAACATTAGCAGTAACCATATTTGGGTTTCATTATTATTTTTTCCGGCAATAAATTCATCTCTTAATTTTATTGCTTTGCCTGGATTAATAAAATCATGTTTTGATAATTGTTCTTCATTTATGTAATTAAACAAAAGATCTTTCATATCGGTTTTAAGCCATTCGTACATAGGTAAGCCAAAGCCGGTCTTTGGCCTGTCCAGTAATTCTTTCGGAATATATTTATGAGCTATTGTTTTGAGAAGATATTTTTTGCTGCCTTTTTTATATTTTAATTCCGAAGGTAACTGTGCAACAAATTCAATTATCCGGTGATCAAGAAGAGGTTCTCTTCCTTCAAGGCCAACACTCATTGTTGCCCTGTCAACTTTTACAAGAATATCATCCACCATATATGTTTTATAATCCAGGGCAAGCGCCGTATTGATGAAATCATTTTTGTTATTTATTTTTCCAATATCACTATATAAGTTGATTTCCTGGTTAAATCGTTGTAAAAGTTTAGACAAATCCTTATTTGTGTAATGCTTACTTAGTGTATCCGATATTGTACTAGGATGATCAGACTTTAAAATTTCCTCAAGCTTGTTAAAAGCGGGAGCCTTGTGTTTTAATCCAGGGATATATTTAAAAGGAACTGCCGGCAAAATATTCGCAATAACAGTACGCACAACTCCAGGGGTTTTGGTAAATAAATTGCTAAGTCTGTTTAACTGGGGATAGCGGTTATAACCTGCAAATATCTCATCGCCACCATCTGCAGAAAGTGCCACAGTTACCTGTTTTCTTGCGAAGCTGCTAACTAAAGTTGTAGGAATACCTGAGCTATCACCAAAGGGCTCATCATAAATATCGGCAAGCATAGGAAAAATATCCTGGGCTTCTTTTGTAGTACAATAATATTCATTATGGTCTGTGCCTATATGCTCTGCTACTTTTTTTGCGTACTGTGCCTCATTATATTTTTCTTCATGAAAGCCGATAGTGAATGTTTTTAATTTTTGAGAATTATTGTTTTGTAAAACTGCTGCCACTACTGAGCTATCGTATCCGCCGCTTAAAAAAACACCAACTGGAACATCACTCACCATTCGGTATTGAAATGCCGAAGTGAATAAATTTTCAACTTCCTGTAAAGCATCTTCTTCTGAAATTTTTAATTTGGGTTTATTATAATAATCCAGTACATCATAATATTTTACTTCTTCAACTGTTTTATGTGTTACATCTATTTTAATATAATGCCCCGGCCGAACTTTGTAGGTATTTTTAAAAATCGTATAGGGAGCTCTTATGTACGCATATTTAAAAAAAAGTGATACTGCCTCTTCATCAATATCTTTTTCAAAAACAGGAAATGTGTAAATAGATTTTAATTCTGAAGCAAAAAGAAGGCAATCATTTTTATAATAATAATGTAATGGTTTTACCCCTGCCCTGTCTCTTAAAATATAAATTATCTGTTCTTTAATATCATATAATGCAAATGCAAACATGCCAATGAATTTGTGCACTGCGTTTATACCATATTGCTCATAAGCTTTTATGATAACTTCTGTATCAGAATTGGAATGAAATGTATGGCCTGAAGATTCAAGTTCCTTCCTGATTTCTAAAAAATTATATACTTCGCCATTAAGAATGATTACAACATTTTTATCATCGCTATACATTGGCTGGCTACCTTGAGAGCTAAGATCAAGAATAGATAACCTTCTATGACCTAAACCAATTGTGGCTTTCGGAGTTGTGAAAATGGCAGTACCGGAGGCATCAGGTCCACGATGTTGTAAACATTCAGTTGCTTTTTGTAACTCTAACAGGGAAAGTTTTTTATTAAAATCGCAAAAGCCTGTTAAACCACACATGTTATTAATTTAGAGAAAGCTGCAAAGCTACTATAATGTAAAATGATTGTAAATGCAGTATCAATCAGCAAAATTGTTTCGATAGATGGTTAGTAAATAATTTTCCAATTGATGGGTGATCTTGCCTGTTGAAAATTTTTCTTTAGTTTGATTAATAATAAACTCTCTGTTGAAATCATAATTAGCGGCTTTGTAAATTATATCGGACAGAGATCGGATATTATTATTTTCTGCCAAAAAACCATTTACACCTTCTTCAATAATTTCAGAAATGCCACCCGGAGAATTAAAACCTACAACGGGAATACCTAAAACACCTGCTTCCAATAAAACATTTGGAAATCCTTCGTAATGCGAGCCTATTAAGAAAAGATCAGCATCATGCATATTTTCATAGGGATGCAATTTTTGCCCTTCAAAAAAAACTTTATTCGACAGATTGAGTTTAGTTGCCACCTGGCGCAAATTATTTTTTTCTTCACCATCGCCAATAATATGGAAGGTAAAGTCTACATTCAACAGGGCAAGTGATTGTAATAGTCTGTCAACTCCCTTTTCAGCAGAAAGCCTTCCTACTGTAAAAAATTTATATTTAGTTGTTGCTGCCTTTACAACAGTTTTTAAATTATCTACTTCTTCTACCGGGTTATAAATTATCAAGGTACATTTTTCTTTAATTCTATAATTTTTTATAAGGTCTTGCTGCATGTACGCTGACTGGCAAATTATGTGATCAATATTTTTATAGAAGTTTTTTGTAAGCCAGTTATATAGTTTTCCATATTTTGATCTTTTACTGTTAATACTTACTATGCTGGATTCGCGGGCAACAAACATTAATTTTTTGGGAAGTAAAAATTTAAAAATACCGAGAAAAAGATTAAGATGATTGGAAGCTGTTAATAAAATATCAGGTTTGTTTTTTCTAATGATTTTTACAATTGTGTACAGCGATTTTCTTACATTTTTTATACCAAGAAAAGAGATTTTTATCTGGGAACTTTTGATTTGATAGAATGGCTCTGTACCATCAAGTATAAACAATTCAACTTCAAAAATATCTGTATTAATAGTATTACACATGATGGAAATAAACCTTTCAGATCCGCCGCATTTAAGATTAGGGTGAATGATGCAAAGTTTTATTTTAGGAGATGACATGGGCGTTATAAAAGGATAGAATTATAAACAGCAATAACTTTGCTGATATCATATTTCTCTTTGCAATTTCGAATAATGTTTTCACGATCTAAATTTTCGTATTCACAAACCGAAATTATTTTATCAGCAAATTCCTGCATTTTTGCATTGGTTAAACTAAATCCCCCATAATTTTCAAGTGCTTCATTGGTACCGCCTTCGCTGTTAAATCCTATTGCGGGGCATCCACAGGCAAATGCTTCGATAACTACATTAGGGAAGCCCTCGAAAGCTGATGCTAAAAGCAAACAATCAGATGCTTGGTAATATGGCACGGGGTTATAACAATCGAAAATTATTTCAATCCTGCTTTGTATTTGGTAAAAATCTATCGCAGCTATGACTTTGTCATATTGATTACCCGAACCCACAATTGTAAGTTTATATTTTTCAGGGAGCAGTGCCAATACTTCTATAAGTAACTCAACCCTTTTTTCAACTCTCAATCCACCAACATATAAAAGATGAAATTTGCCTTCCTCTTTTTTAAGAACGAAAGTTTTATTTTTTTCTATTTCTAAAAAATCAATAGGGTTATTTATGATCATCATTTTTTGTGGCAGAACACCAAAGTTATCCTGAAAATCTTTCTTCATGCGATGAGACTGGCAAATAATAAGATGGTACCTGTTAGATGTTTTATAGAAGTATTTAAACAGCCAAGGAAACCTTTGTTGTTCATTGACAAATGAGGGCAAGCCCGATTCCCTGCAATACCATATTATTTTTTTACTGAAAAGAGGAATAAAAAAACTCATGTAGGCATTAATGTACCCCATCCAGCCAAAAATAATATCAGGGTTATTTTTTTTTATAACCTTTTGGATTTTGAAAATAGAAGAATAAATTGAGGGAGAATTTATATCAATAATATTTACTCCTGGTTTTAAAAGATCAACATTGTGTCCTATGTTTTGTAAACACAACACTGAAATGCTGTAATGTTCATCACTTAGATTATTTATAACCCGGACTAAATTTTTTTCAGCGCCGCCATTTAAAAAATTAGAAATAATGAAAAGGATACTTTTTTTCAAAGACGATATATTTGAAACACAGGCACTAAATTTTTATTTTTTTTGAAACAGGTAAATGCTGCATGCCCCTTCGGGAACAGGAAATATTTTTTTTAATTCCAAATTTCTGGCATTACAAAAATCAGTTATTTCTTCTTTTGATGCAACTTCGTATGGAAGCCCACCCAGCCAATCTACGAGGTCATTATAAACATTCATTCCCCTAGTAGTTTTTCTGTTCCAGGCAAATGGGTTTTTTAGTTTGACAAACCTGCCGATCATCATTCTGATGATACGTTTATATACCATTATTTTTTTACCCAAAGAAGAACTGTTATTATACTGTGTTTTTAATTTCAGGGCTTTATTATATCCTGGCCCTTTTTGGTAAATAGAAAACCAAAAGATACCATTCTCTTTTACCAGTGATATTGCATTTCCGATAGCCTTCCACATTTCTCCTGTATGGTGCAATACGCCCCATGAATAAACTATATCGAATGATCCGAGGGTTTTAATAAATACATCATCAAGCACGGAACCCTGTATAACCTTCCAGTTTGCAGGTGACCTTGCATTTTCCCACATTTTCGTTGTTGCTTCTACGCTATCATTATCATAGTCAAATGATATCAACTCATCTGCTCCCATTGAGTATAAAGCAAATGAATGAATCCCAGATCCGCTGCCAATGTCTATTATTCTTTTGCCGGTTAAATTATCAGTGTCTAACCATTTTTTTATATCTTTTGCAGCCTGTTGAATTTCCTGTTCACTTACAGTATTAAGAAAATCTTTCCAGTTCTTACCAAATTCAAACCTGGCACCGCTTTTAACCTCATCGCTAAACGTATTGTTCATTGTATCATTTTTTTTGCCTATATAAATTAAATTAGGAGTATATTTTTTCCCAAAGATCTTTTTCAATTTATAAATACTATAATAGTAAAAACCATTTTTTTGAAACCAGAGTAAATTAATCGGCTTGCAAAGGAAATTATTGAATTCAAATTTTTCCGTTATCTGATTTAGCTTAGAAGCATTCCAGCTTCTTACATGTTGCATTTGATGGAATGTAGCTCCGCAATCTGAGCAGTGAACATAATTCTTTTCAATTATTTCTTCATTCGGAGTAGTAATAATAATAATTCCACCGGGTTTTAAAATCCGGTTTATTTCATGCAAAGTTGAGTTTAAATAATTATCTGTAAGATGTTCAATTGTTTCTACGAGAAATACAACATCGAAAAAATTATTTTCATATTCCGAAGGGATAAGGGTTATATGTTTACATCCTTTAAAATGTTCATGAGTTTTAAATTTTATATCAGTTTCCTTTGCTATACTTTCTGTAAAATCACAGGCATGAAGGTTAAATCCTGAATATTTATCCAAAAGATGTTGTAATAAAAACCCTTTACCTGTCCCATAATCTAGAATGTTTCCCCCCAACCTTATTTTTTTATTTACAAATTTTAGTAAAGCTTTTCCTGCAATATGTGTAAACCAGGTATCATTATAAGGAGAGTATTCATTACGGAAATCCCAAAACCTGCCTACTTTTTCAGCTGTCCATTCTAATAAATGAGGACTATAATCTATGTTCATTATGCTTTTAATTGAAAGAATTTTAAAATGGAAGTAAAAAAAGCATCTACCCCTTTATTAATTTTAATAAAATGATTTGTAATAATTATTACTAAATAATACAGAATACCAATCAGCACTAACCCGGTTAACGGCTGATGAATTTCAAATGCATTATAACAAATAAAAACAAAAGGGATATTATATAGAAAAATTAACCCAAGTGATTTCAGAGCACTTTTATAATTTATAAAAGGCATGATCCATCTAAATACAAAAATGCATGCAATGCCTATATAAAAATAATAAGTAGATAACATTGTAAATATAAATCCATTGACAGCATAAAAATAAGTAACACCCAAAAGCAACAAAAGAAAAATAATATTAAAACCTAACTGAAAATAAAATGCCTGGCTTACTTTTTTATCTGCAGTCATTAATCTGCTAATGAAAGTATTTATCGTTAAGCAGGGGGTAAGAAAAATTAAATATTTTAAAAACAAAACTACTTTTTCAGAAGACTCAATGGTAAACCCGCCACGCAAAAATAAAAAATTCACAATCGTATCAGTATATAACCACGTCATAAAACAAAATGGCACAATAAAAAATAATAATATTCCAATACTTTCATTGAAGATTTTATTTAATTCAACATGCATGCTTTTCGCAGCAAGTTCATTAAATTTTATTCCGGCTACAGCAGATGTTTGAGCTACGATAAAAATAAGCGGTATATTAATTACCTGCATACCATAATTGTATGCAGAGTATATACCGGTTCCCAGGCTGCTGAGTAAAACAATTATTCCATAATTAAATGTAAACGTTGCAAGGTTTCCCATTTGGATTGAGAACAGATTTTTTTTAATTCTCTTAGATATCTGTATCCGTCTAAATCCGAATTGCCATTTTAGTTTAGATGACATAAATAATACAAGTAGAAAAACATTTATCATATATCCAATTAGCAGACCGGTTAGCATGGCGGGGATGCCGATTGTTGTATGAAAAAAAAGTAATGTAAACAGCCCTACAATTTGTGCTATACCGCTGGCAATTAATGGCAAAGTAAAATATTTAAATGTTGTTAATACAGTTGTGAGATAGTTAGATAAAATTAATACCATGGGTATTGCACTACTGATAAGCAACAAATACCTGTGATTAATAAGAGTTTCACTTTTAAATGCTGAGACAGTGCTATAAATGGGAATTGAAAAAAAGAATAAAGCCACAAATAATAAAGCCCCTGCAACTAAATAAATGTATCCAAAAAAATTATAAAAATGCATTCCAGCAATTATTCCATCCTTTTCCTGTAAGTGCATTCCCTCAGGCAGGAGAACAGATGAATCCATTCCATTAAATAAACTAGCAATTAAAGTAACAACAGAAAATACGTAGAAGTATAAATCAGTATCAATGGTGACTCCAAAATAGTATGCAATAATAAGGGTGTTAAAAAATGCAATACATTTTACAAAAACATTAAAAACTGTGGATAGTAAAATACCTTTTTTGTAAGACTCTGTTTTTAACATTAATGAATTCTAATATTATTTATAATTCTTTGCTTATAAATCTTATTTTGTAATAAAAGTAAATTACAAATATGGTTGGATAATTCATCCAGCTACCATTTGCAAATATTCTCCGTAGCCGCTTTTTTTAAATTTCTCCGCCAGGTTAAGCAATGTTTTTTTATCGATGTAATTCATCCTGAAGGCAACTTCTTCTAAACAACCAATTTTAAATCCCTGTCTTTTTTCAATTACCCTTACATATTCTGATGCATCGTGAAG
>JBKJSX010000207.1:0-5408 GCA_046594375.1 Chitinophagaceae bacterium | reverse complement strand
TCTTTGTCGTAATAAGTTTTTGAGATAACAATTAAAAAGATGATCGGTATTAATGCAGCGCCAACCACCAATAAAATATGTTTTGTATTTACCCTGCCGATGAACATCAGCATCAGTCCTGTGCCTCCTGTTAATAATGCTGTTGAAAGATTTGCCGGAGCAATCAATAAACAAATTATTATAACAGGAATGATCAATGGAAGAAACCCCTTACTGAAATTTTTAATTACATTTTGCTTGCGGCTAAGTTGCTTACTTATGTACATGAAAAGCGCAAGCTTGGCGAGGTCAGAAGTTTGAAAGGTCATATTGATGACCGGCAATTTTATCCAGCGGTTTGCCTCGTTAATACTGCTTCCGAATTTTAAGGTGTAGAATAAGAGTGGGATCGATAATAAAAATAAAATCGTTGCCACCCTTGAATATATGGTGTAGTTCACTCTGTGTGCAAAATAGATGATAAGCACGCCCAGTGCGATAAAAGCGATCTGTTTAAATAAATAACTTTCGGTGCTCTTGTTCATTTTATAAGCCAATGATCCTACACTACTATACACAACTAATATGCTTACAAGTGTTAACAAAATAACAATTGCCCATATTACTTTATCGCCTTTTGTACGAACCTCACCCCCAGCCCCTCTCCACAAGTGAAGAGGGGAGAAACGGAGTTCGTTTTTATTTAGTGTATCCATCTAAGTATTTATAACATTCAATTATTTTTTATTCTTAATCCTTGTCCTTCTCTCCCTGGGGAGAAGCAAGATGAGGGGCTCATAATGCTTTCACCGCATTTTTAAATTGACGTCCCCTATCTTCGTAATTTTTAAAAAGATCGAAACTTGCGCAAGCCGGTGATAACAAGATCACATCACCTTTATCTGCAAAATGAAATGCAGACTGGACAGCATCTATTGGATTGTTAGTGTTTACAATCAGTTCCACTTCATGTCCGAATGCCTCATGAATTTTCCTGTTGTCTGTTCCCATGCATACGATCGCTTTTACTTTTTCTTTTACCAGCTCTTTTATTAAAGAATAATCATTGCCTTTATCAATACCACCCAGTATCAAAATTGTTGGCTGCGTCATACTTTCCAATGCATACCATGTGCTGTTTACATTTGTTGCTTTGCTATCATTGATAAACTCAACTCCCTTGATAGTTGCCACATGCTCCATCCGATGCTCAAGACTTGTAAATGTTTGAACGGCATCACGTATTTTTTCTTTGCGTATTTCCATTACAACCGCTGCAAGCCCTGCTGCCATTGTATTGTACTGATTATGCTTACCTTTTACTGCAAAATCTTCTACATTCATAGTTACTTCTTCCAGCTTCCATTTAAGATGCATTTTTGCATCAGAAATATATGCACCTTGTGGTAATTGTTTATTCATAGTGAATGGTAATGGGTTAGATCTGATTAAAAAATTGTTTTTGTTATTCATTATTGTTTCATCATCAAGGCAATAAATAAATACGTCCTCTCCTGTTTGATTTTCTGTAATCCTGAATTTGCTTTTAATATAATTTTCAAACTTATAATCGTACCTGTCTAAATGATCTTCTGTTATATTCAGCAGTATCGCTATATCCGGTCTGAAAGTTTTTATATCATCTAATTGAAAAGAACTTATTTCTGCTACATACACTTCTTTCGGATCTTCTGCAATTTGCCGTGCGAATGAATAACCAATGTTCCCTACCATAGCACAACTCAATCCTGCCTTTTCGCAAATGTGATAAACCAATGCTGTTGTTGTACTTTTTCCGTTACTTCCCGTTATCCCTACAATTTTGCTATCACCTTTGTACTTATATCCAAATTCTATTTCACTTATTATCTCAATTCCTTTTGCTCTTATCCTTTTTGTCAATTCATTTTCTGCGATTCCCGGGCTTTTAATTATTACATCTGCCTGTAATATTTTATCTTCTGTATGCCCTTCTTCAAATTCAATTTCGCTTAACTCCAATTCTCTTTTATACAGTTCACTAATCTTACCGGAATCAGAAACAAGCACATCGTACTGTTTTTGTTTAGCGAGCAAAGCAGCGCCCACGCCGCTTTCGCCTGCTCCCAGTATAATTAGTTTTTCCTTCATTCATTTTTTACCGTTAAGAAAAAAATGGCTCTTCAATAGTATAGAATCTAATGGGTCTTGTTATTTTCATGGATATTGGAATTAGTTGTTTTTCTTATGGCTTCGTCAATGGATACAGATTTCAAAACCTGACATGGTTTTTCAATCACTATTTTTAATCATCTTAATTTTAATGTCACTACCGCGGTAACCACCGATAAAATCGTGATCACCCAAAACCTCACGGCAATTTTACTTTCATGATAACCCTGCATTTGATAATGATGGTGCAGAGGGCTCATGAGGAAAATTCTTTTTCCCACTCCAAATTTTTTCTTTGTGTATTTGAAATAAGAAACCTGTAGCATTACACTTAAGAGTTCAACAAAAAACACAAAGCAAAAAATAGGTATCAACAATTCTTTACGAACAATAATTGCAAGTGATGCAATAATTCCACCCAATGCAAGACTTCCCGTATCACCCATGAAGATTTGCGCCGGGTAAGCATTGTACCACAGGAAGCCAACACAGGCTCCAACAAATGCAGCAATAAAAACTGCGAGTTCACTTAGATTTGGGATATACATTATGTTGAGGTAATCCGCAATTCTTACATCACCACTCACAAATACAAACACGCCCAAACCGAAACCGATTATTGCACTTACACCTGTTGCCAATCCGTCAAGACCATCAGTAATGTTTGCTCCATTTGAAACTGCAGTTACAATAAATATTACAATGAGTATGTATAAAATGAAAGTGTAGTTCTCAAGACTCTTAGGTAACAGCCTGGCATAATTAAACTCATGCGTTTTTACAAATGGAATTGTTGTGATGGGAGTTTTTACTGAAACAAAGCGATGAATTTTTCCCTCCACAATCACAGTATCTTCTTTTAATTTTTTCTCACCTCTTTGGTGCGACCATGCTGTATCGCCTGCGCCAGCAAGCAGTTCTCTTTTTACAACAACGCTATTATTAAAATAAAGTGTAGTGCCTATGATTATCCCGAGCATTACCTGTCCAAATACTTTAAACCACCCTGCCAGGCCATCAGCATTTGTTTTATGATAATCGATTCCTTTTTCTTTTGCAATGCGCTTTGCTTTTATTTTAAGATAGTCGTCAATAAACCCTATAACGCCCAGCCACACTGTACTTAACAACATCAGCCTTACATATACTTTTTCAAGATTGGCAAGTAGTAATGTAGGAACAAGTATTGCAAGTATAATGATAAGTCCTCCCATTGTTGGTGTTCCTGTTTTTTGTTTCTCACCTCTTAAGCCAAGATCACGAACACTTTCGCCAATTTGTTTTTTCTTTAAAAAGTTGATTATTTTTTTGCCATACACTGTTGTTATCACCAACGACAGGATCACAGCGATCAACACCCTGAAGGTGATGAACTGGAATAACCCGCTGCCGGGAAATTTTATTCCATTTTTTGTGAGCCAATTAAATAAGTGATACAACATATAAATCCGTTAGTTTGTTTATCCGTTTTTATTTATCAAATAATTCAAACATTTCTGCCAACACTGCTTTATCATCAAAAGGATGTTTAACTCCTTTTATCTCCTGGTATTTTTCATGCCCCTTGCCCGCCACTAAAACAATATCTTCTCTTTTAGAAAAGCTCACTGCAGTTTTAATGGCTTCCTTTCTATCTGCGATTGAAATACATTTTTTACGGCATGTAATGCTCACTCCGTCTTCCATATCTTTTATGATCGCACCAGGATCTTCACTACGCGGATTATCAGATGTGAAAAATATCCTGTCACTATGCTCGCAGGCAACTTCTGCCATAACAGGGCGTTTTGTTTTATCCCTGTCGCCACCACAGCCAACCACGGTAAGAATTTTTTCTTCGCCGTGGCGCAAATTTTTTATTGCTGCAAGAATATTCAGCAATGCATCCGGCGTATGAGCATAATCAATTATGCCAATAACTTTTTCTTTGGGGGAAACCACGTAATCGAATCTTCCTTCAGCGCCGGTAAGACTACTTAATACCTGTAACACAATTTGTTTGTCTTCTTCTAAGCAAACCGCTGCAGCATATACTGACAGGAGGTTGTAGGCATTGAATGTACCGATGAGTTTAAAGTGAACTTCAATTTCATTGATGGTCATCAATAACCCGGTAAGATTATTCTCTAAAATTTTTCCTTTGAAATCAGCCATTGTTTTAAGGCTATAGAAATATTTTTTCGCTAAAGTATTTTGCAACATCACTGCACCTCGCCTGTCATCTGCATTGGATATTGAAAATGCTGCAGATGAAAGTTCATCAAAGAATTTTTTCTTTGCTTTAATGTACTCATCAAAAGTTTTGTGATAATCAAGATGATCGTGAGTGATATTTGTAAAGATGCCTCCAGCAAATTGAAGCCCTGCAACTCTATTCTGGTCCAATGCATGCGAACTAACTTCCATAAAAATATGAGTACAGGAAGCAGCTACCATTTTTGCAAGCAGTTCATTCAGGCTTATTGCATCAGGAGTTGTGTGAGTTGATGGCAGTATCTCATCAGCAATTTGGTTTTGTACAGTGCTTATCAATCCGCATTTGTAACCGAGAGCAGTATACAATTTGAATAAAAGAGTTGCAACAGTTGTCTTTCCATTTGTTCCTGTTACACCAACTAATTTTATTTTTTGTGATGGCTGTCCATAAAAATTATGCGCCATAATTCCTGCAGCCTTCGCACTGCTTTCAACAACCAAATACATTACCTCTTTTTTAATTTCCCGGGGAATTTTTTCAGAAATAATTACAGAAGCTCCATTTGCAATTGCGGTATCAATAAATATATGACCATCCGTTTCACTTCCTTTAACGGCTATAAAACATGAACCTGCAGTGGCTTTACGTGAATCGGTCTGTAAATCATTTACATCATCAATAGTTTTACCTGCTATTGATTTGATGTTTACTGAAGACAATATGTTTTGCAATGACGCCATTAATTCAATTGTATCTTTATTATTTCTCCTTTGGTGAATGGCGTTCCCTCCACCAATGATTGATAGATCACTTTGCCCCTGCCTGCCGCTGTAACTTTTAATCCGTAATTCTCCAGCATGTACACGGCATCTTTTAAACCTAACCCTACAACTTTTGGCGTTACAGCCGCTTTCGCTGAAGGATTATTCATCGCATTTAGAATTACTTTATTATCGTACATATTTATACTTCTCCAGAACCCTGCTGCAGCAGAATCCAGATAAGACATGTTTAAAACACTCAGGATTTTATTGACATCATTTTTTAAACCGTAATAATTATATGTAGCACTGTCACTAAC
>JBKJSX010000208.1:0-12266 GCA_046594375.1 Chitinophagaceae bacterium | reverse complement strand
AATCTTAATCCTTTAAAATTGAAAGGATCTTTATCGGTCTCAATTAATGTTTGAATAGCCTTATTAAAATATTGAGGGTAACTTTTTATTACCTGTGTTGCCTCCTGGCTTAACGGGCTATCAACAATGTAGGTAAGATCGGGTAAACGATTTTCTGTTTCCAACCGGTTTAAAGCAAATAAAATTTCCTGTGTACGCCCAACACTAAATGCAGGAATGATGAGCTTTCCTTTTTTCTGCAAACAAGTTTTGGTGATCCATTGCAATAGAAGATCTGTTGTATCTGCTATTTGCTCATGTAAACTGTTACCATAAGTAGATTCCATAATGATATAATCTGCCTGCGGAAATTCTGCAGGCGATTTTAAAATAACATCCCTGTACCTTCCAACATCGCCTGAAAATGTAAGCCTCGTTTCTTTTCCATTCTCCTGTATTTTTAAATGCACAGTTGCGCTGCCAATGATGTGCCCGGCATCTTTATACATCACCTGAACATTTTCATCAACGGAAAACCATTGATCGTACTCATGGCTCTCAAAATGTTCAACAGCTTTTAATGCATCTTCTGTTGTATATAATGGTAACAGGTAAGGCAAACCTTCGGCAGCCCTGCGTTTGTTTACAAATTTCAAGTCGTTCTCCTGTATGCCTGCACTGTCTTCCATTAGTATTGCTGCAAGATCTTTGGTGGCAGGAGTACAAAATATTTTTCCTTTAAAACCATCTTTTACAAGCTTTGGAATCAAGCCGCAATGATCAATATGAGCATGAGATAAAATGAGATAATCAACAGATGCGGCATCAAAACCGAAGTTTCTGTTCAGGTCATTTGTTTCTTTACCCATGCCCTGGAACATTCCGCAATCGAGTAAATATTTTTTTCCGTTTGATATGGTGAGCAAATGTTTGGAACCTGTTACGGTTCTTGCTGCACCGTGAAAAGCAATCTTCATAATTTAGAATTTTGTAATTGAGAATGAAGGTAGCAAACAAACCTGCATTACACCTGTTTCAATTTGAATGACCATGTAAATAAAAATTCTGCAACAACATCCCCGTTTTTATTTGTACCTGTAGATTTTGCTGTAATACTTTTTGATTCGCCGGTGGTTATTGAGTTTTCAATAGCATCATAAATTTGTTTGCCGGCTTCGCAAACAAAAAATGTTTTTCCGGTTGCTTTTTTTGAATACGAAGCTTCCATATTTGTTATCAGCATTGAGATGGCTGGTGTGCGTTTATACAAATGCATCATCCCCAGTAAACCAGTGCTCATTTCTGCAGCCATGGCAAGAGAGGCGAAATATGTTGACCTGAATGGATTTTGTGTTAACCATTTGTAGGGAACACTAACACTACATTTTTCTTCATCAATTTCTTTTATCCTCAATCCCGAAAAAAATGCTGCAGGTAATTTTGCAAACAAAAACATCCTGAATTTAACAGGATGCTTTATTAGTTGAATAAATTTTTGTGTGGGTGAATTCATTTTGAAAATAATTTTACAAAAGCTGTTTTAAACTTTTGGAAAGTTCTAAACTTTCCAAAAGTTATTATGCATTAAATAACCTGGTTCTTTAAAAGATCTTCAAAAACATCTCTTTGCCTGATGAGTTTTGTTGTGCCATTTTCAACCAACACTTCTGCTGGTTTAAATCGTGAGTTATAATTTGATGCCATTTGAAATCCATAAGCGCCTGCATTATAAAAAACCAAATAATCGCCTTCTCTAACTTCATTTAATTTCCTGTCCCATGCAAAAGTATCCGTCTCGCAAATATTACCAACTACGGAATATGTTTTAATATCTCCGCCAGGATTACTTATATTTTCTATGCGGTGATAGGCATCATAAAACATAGGACGGAGAAGGTGATTGAACCCGCTATCAACACCCACGAAGGTTGTGTCACCACTCTCTTTTATCACATTTACTTTGGTAATGAAATAACCGCATGCACTCACCAAAAATTTGCCAGGCTCAAACCAAACCTGTAAATGTTTGCCACCGGGGTTAGGATGCGAAGCAAACAGTTCATCTACTTTTTGCGCTAATAAATTAATATCAGTTTCGGTGTCACCTTTTTTATAAGGCACTTTAAATCCGCCACCAAGATCGATAACCTGTAATTCTTTAAAGCGGGGAATAATATCAAAAAGAACTTCAATGCCTTTTACAAAAACGTCTACATCTTTTATTTCGCTGCCGGTATGGATGTGGAGATCGTTTATGTAAATATTATATTTATCAACAAGCGAAATTATTTTATCAATTTGTTCAACCGGTATTCCGAATTTACTTTTTTCATGACCTGTAGAGATTTTTAAATTTCCGCCCGCCATAATATTTGGACGCAACCGGATACCAACCGGATAGCTATGCCCGAATTTTTTTCCAAATTTTTCAAGATTGGAAAAGCTGTCGATATTTATGATAACTCCAAGGCTTTGTGCTTCTTCAATTTCACTAAATGCAATACCGTTTGATGTATACAATATTCTTTCAGCAGTAAAGCCTGCATGCAGCGCCATCTTCACTTCATTAATCGAACTGCAATCAATATTTGCGCCCAATAATTTAATGTACTTTAAAATATTTACATTAGTTAGCGCCTTACATGCATAAAAAAAAACAGTGTCAGTATTTTTAAATGCAGCAGTAAGTTTATTGTATTGCTCTTTTATTTTATCACCATCGTAAACATAAAGAGGTGTACCAAATTCATCAGCAATCTTTACCAATTCCGTATTTGATAAAACCTTAGACATAAAACGAATTTACAGTTTTGTAATGTATGATTTACGAAGTGAGATGTACGATGTAAATTACCAATTGCACATTGGCTATTTAGTATCTTCAGTTTCAGAAACAGGTTCTTCCTGTTTTTCTTCAGAAGCTTCTTCTGCAGAAACTTTGGTTGCTTCTACCAATTCTTCCATCAGCACTTCTTTTATTTTAGGAAGATCATTTGCACTGTTGATACCGAAATAATCCATAAAAGATCTTGAAGTTGTATAGATTAGCGGCTTACCAACCGCAGCTTCATTTCTGCCGGCAATAATAACGAGTTCTTTTTCTAATAATTTCTGTACGGCATAATCACAATTTACTCCCCGGATATTTTCGATCTCGCTTTTTGTGATTGGCTGCTTATATGCAATTATTGAAAGGGTTTCCAGCGATGCAGTAGATAATTTTTTTAAATATTTATCTGCATTAAGTTGCGCAATGGTTTTATGATATTCTTTCTTGGTAAGAAATTGCCAGCCGCCTCCACTTTCTTTCATTTCAAAAGCATAGAACTCTGAATCATATTTTTCATGTAAGGCTTCTATTGCAGATTCTACCTGGTTAAGCGAAGCTTTATCTTCAATAAATCCTAAGGCATTATTTATAAGGTCAACCAATTCTAAGGTGCTCAGTGGTTTATCACTTGCAAAAATCAGTGCTTCAATATGTGGGATGATTTGCGAAAGTTCCATGGCCATATCCCCTAACGGGAACTTTAATTTTTTATAAATTTAAAATTCTTTTTCATCCCAATACCCCTTTAGGAGGGGTTATCCCTGCAATGCAGCGGCGCCACTTACAATTTCAGTAAGCTCAGTTGTAATAGCAGCCTGCCTTGCACGGTTGTAACTTATTTTCAGCGCTTTTAATAATTCATTTGCGTTCTCAGTTGCTTTATCCATTGCTGTCATACGGGCACCATGTTCGCTGGCGTTTGCATCCAACACGGCTTTATATAACTGGGTGTTTAATATTTTAGGCATTAATTCTTCTATCAACACATCCATGTCTGGCTCAAAAATAAAATCCTGTTGTTTTTGTCCTTTTATTTTTTCTGTTTTTACTACGGGTAAAAATTGTTCAGAAACAAATCTCTGCGTAGCTGCATTTTTAAATTCACTGTACACTAATTCAACTGCATCAACCTGGCCCGCAGAGTATGCATCTATGGCAAACTTTGCTGCTTTTTGTACATTTTCAAAACTTATGTCAGCAAAAACATTCCAGTAGGTATCAACAACTTTAAAATTATTTTTTGAGAAATGCTCGTACCCTTTTTTGCCAAGCGGAAGAACCTCGGCATTCCCTTTGGCACTCTGTGCACTATATTTTTCTTTTATAGTTTGTTTGGCAAGTTTTATAAGATTGCTATTGTATCCTCCGCACAATCCCCTGTCGCTGGTAACCACAATTACAAGCACTTTTTCAACAGGTCTAACAGTTGCCAGGTTCATGCTGATATTTCCTTCTGCATTGCTGACAATGTTGCTAAGCATTTCCTGAAGTTTTTTTGCATAAGGACGCATTTGTATAATAGCATCCTGTGCTTTTCTCAATTTGGCAGCACTTACCATTTTCATTGCCTTGGTAATTTGCTGTGTACTTTGAACGCTTTTTATCCTGTTTCTTACTTCTTTTAACGCACCACTCATGTATATGTATTTACGGGGAGCAAAGTTATGTTAATGCAACTAATAAAAAAAGGTAGGGTTAAGCTGTAAATAAAAAGTCCCGACATCCCGGGACTTGAGTTTTAGAGGGTTTTCAGGGACTAATGAGCTTCTTGTGGCAACTAGAGAGATCGTATTTTAAAATAGGATTTATTTATTTTCTTTGGAATTGAATTTAAGTTACAAATTATGATTGCTAAAGATAAAGGGGAGTACTTATTAAATATATCCGTAAACGCTATTGCAATACCTGAATACGGTATTTAAAAAATCCAGAATAGTTACCACTATAAAACTATCCAAGTTGCAAATGATCTTTTGGCAATTGATTAAACTCTTTTTTAAACGAAGCCGAAAAATTGCTGAGGTTGTGATATCCGAGCATGCCGCCAACCTGTGATACAGTATAAGCTCCGGAATTAAGTAGCTCTTTGGCTTTATGCATCCTGTTTTTTTGATAATATTCGTACAAGCCCATACCAAATGCCTGCTTATATATTTTTTTCAATTTGCTTTCGCTCATGAGTGCTATACGTGCAAGATTTTCAATTTTTGGAAATTCCTCATTATAATTTTCAAGTAACAATCCTTCAATTTTTAAGATACTTTTAAAATCGTTTGATGACATGGAAAGCAGTGGCTCCAGTTTATTTCTTTTAAGAATATTTTCTAAAAAATTTTCGAGTAAGCGCAACACGCGGCTATTAATAAAAAGTTCAGGTATGCCCGATTCTTCATGATTAAAAATATCTCCAAGAATTTTTTGATGCTTTGCACTCAGAACATCCTTTACAAAATTATTTTGTTTTAGAAGGTCGTAATATTTTTTATTAGAAGATTGTATTTTTTCAACAAGCCATTCATCCGTTAATTGTATGGTGAGACCCTGTACCTGCGTTCCTTTTTTCAAAGAAAGTTTTTGCTTTTCCCTGCTGTTGCTCATTATGATTGCACGGTAAGATTTTTCCATTGTTTCAATACGGTTATTTCCAACTTCAAATAGGATACAATCGCTTGAGGTTACCTGGTAAAAATATATTAAGAGATTAAAATCTGTTGCAGGTTCGCATATATAATCAAAATCAGTATTTAATTTATAATTTACCAGCCGATACGAGAATCCCGGTTCAACAGGCTGAACTTTTGCATAACCTTCGGCAAGGTTTTCTGGATATTCAAAGCGATTGTCTGTTAGTTTTAAATTAAGGTGAGATGATATAGAATGTAACCAATTGCTAAGATCACATTGGTTGTAACTATAGGTTAATGGAGCAACAGAGGTTTGAAAATAATTAAGGTGGTTTTGCAAAGGTTTGATCAAAATGAAAGTTGCGCCTACAGGCAGGATGATTATAATATTGTAACAGCCCATATATCGTAAAATTGTGCCAACATTTAATATGACGATAAGGAAATTGTTAAACCTAAATTATCCTCCGGTCTTCATGATGGTTGAGGCGATCTTGGCCGGAGTTTGTTTGCCTGCAAATTTTTGTATGCGATACACAAAGCTTAGCATGAAATAGCGGTTAAGTCGGGTGCTTCGTGAATCAGTAATTGAATTGGAGTTTACTGTACGACTAACATTGGTGTTTTGGTTAAAAAGATCAAAACCCTGTAAGCGTATAATTCCATTTTTCTTTTTAAAGAGTTGTTTTTCCAGAGATGCATTTAACACCGCAGCGTTTTTGCCAACAGTACCGGTTAATCCCTGGTTTATAATAAAATCAAAATCATATTTAAGCACCCAATTTTTAGGGATATCAATGTTTACATGGCTTGCAAAAGTCAATGAACTATATTGATCATTTTGAAGTTTACTATTACTGCCTGCATTATCATACGTAATTGCATTAAGGCTGTAATTTGCTCCCATACTAAACTCCAGCCATTCTTTATGATTAAATTCAAAATTAAATCCTTGGCCAACAACCCAGTTCCTGCCAATATTTTTTGTACTCTCAATAAAATTAATGTTGTGGCTATAATTCAAAACTCCATTCAAACTAAAAACAAACGTGCGGTTTTTGTAAGGTTTAGAGAAATTGTAAAATCCACTTAAGTTATAATAACCATTTACATTTTGTGGTGTGGTAAGTTGAGCACCAAATGAATCAATACGAACTGTATTATTTACAATCTGGTTTTGAATTGTGCTAAACGATAAACTTGTAAAAAGAACTTTGCCACTGGTGAAATTAAAGTTGTTGTAAAAAAAGTTTAAGCTGTGATTTATAGAAGGCTTCAAATTTGGATTTCCCCTTGTTTGATATTGGCGGTTAGAGGAATCCATTACATCCTGCAGTTGGGTAAAACCCGGTTGCTGTGCATCACCACGGTAATTAATGGAAAGCGATGTAGTTTTTGAAAAATTAAATGAAACTCTTGCCACAGGAAAAATGTTTACTCTTTTAATAGGCTTGTAGGCACTGTCTTTCGTGATTGAAAGCCCCCGCAGATCAACGGGCTGAACACTGATCCCTAAACTATAATTGTATTTTTTTTCTGTGGTTCTTACACTAAGGCTTATCCTGTTATTAAAATAATCGTTTTCGTACGCATTGCTTAGCCCCGGGTTAATAAGTTTTATAGTTGTTAACGGATCTACATTATAAACTATCTTATCATTTTTTGCAGAAGAGAGATTATGCGAAAAAGCAAGATCAACAAACTTGACATTTGACAAAGGTTCAGTATAAGTAAACCTTATGCCATAGTTATTATTATTGTTTTGCTGTGTATTAAACAAAAAGAAATTGGTATTACTTACCGGCACAATGTATTTGATGGTATTATTTCTTGAATCCTGGTTAGATGTATTTTGTGATGTACCTACATTAAGGTTCATCGAAAAATTTCTTCCGCGTTTACGAAATTTATGATTGAATAAAACACTTCCGGTAATATTGGGAGTATTGGAACTGGTTATCGTATTGTATGTGCCATCGCTGGTTTTAGCGTTTGCATTGTAATAATCAAATAGGGTTTGATTGTTGCCATTATTGGTGCCGAAAGAAACAGAGGGGCTTATTTTTAAATAATTAAATGAATCAATATTGTATTCTATATTTAAAAATGCCCGGTGATTTTCGCCGAGGTTTACAAAATTATTCTGCTGGTTATTAATAATAGTTCCAGTTGTAAAAATATTTTGTTGGGATGAAATTCTATACCCTGAATTATTGCGATGACTATATGTATAAGTTCCATATACGGTTAATTGTTTACTCCAATCATCACGATAATTAAAGCCTGCAGAATTTGAAGTTGTAATGCCATCTGAACCGCCGCCACCCTGTGAAAGTTGCAGATCACCACCGCCTCCACCTGGACCGACAAGCGCATCCTGGCTTGACCTTGATAAATTGCCGCCCCCACCTGAATTAAAAAGTGACTGGCTTGTGTTATTTGAATTGGTAAAAATAGAGATCTGTTTTTTGTCTTTAAAATAATTGCCGGTTAGCGAGGCCTGGTATCTTTCCTTATCACCGGCGCCTACTGTAACCCTGCCAAAATATCCATAGTTTTTATCTTTCTTAAGTTGGATGTTCATTACTTTTTGCGACTCGCCATCTTTAATTCCGGAAATAGTTGCTTGGTCGCCATAGTCATCTACTATCTGAACTTTATCAACAATGTTTGCGGGTAATTCCCTGGTAGCCGTTTTGGGATCACCGCCAAAAAAATCTTTGCCATTAACCTTAACCTTAGTTACCGGTTTGCCCTGCGCTTTAATGTTGCCATCTTTATCTACCTGTACACCCGGTAATTTTTTTAATAAGTCTTCAACCACTGCATTTTCTTTTACTTTAAATGCATCAGCCCTGTATTCAATAGTATCCTCTTTTATAATTATTGGCGAAGACTGTATAACGATCTCGTTCATCACTTTCGACATATTTGCCAAAGCGATAATGCCAAGATTGATCGTTTTTTCTAAAGTTGTAACCCGGACAAATTTGGCTAAAGAATTATAACCAACATTTGTAAAAATCAAAGAAAAATTAGAGGAAGGAACAGTTTCAAAACGAAATTCACCCTTTTGATTGGTGAGGCTATATGATGTGTCAGTTACGTTTGATTTAATTATAATTCCCACAACGGCACTTTCAATAGGTCTATTGGAAGCGGAATCAATCACTATACCTTTTACCTGTGCTGATAAGTTTTGAAGTGTAAAAAATAAGATGGAAAAAAGTAAAATAATGTGTCTCATAAAGCATTTTAGGGGAACCGGTACCTCACTATAAAATTAGGGATTATATTTAACCCATGATTTTTTTCAGGAATGCATGAATTTACGTTCTAAACTAACATTAAATGCTTCATTTTATTGCATTACAAGGGTGTTAATTTGTAAAACGTAAAATATATAATTGGTTCTAATTTGCCAGGATGAAACTAATTAGTTATGGAAGTTTTATTGCCTTACTCCAATCATTTTGTTATGGCGATGCAGGCTTTAATATTGGCAGGCCCAAAGCTCCATGCTCTGCATTATTAACGGGGATAGATAAATTACCTGATTTTGAATTTATTAAAAAAATACTTACGTGGAAAAAAGGCGGATACAATGATTATAATTCCTCATACATGCCCCCCAGTAATGGTTGTTGGGTGGATTGGCATTTTTAATTTTTCTTTCACAAAAAAATCGTTACTGCCATCATAAATCACATCCTTCACTTAGTAATTCGGGCTTTACTGTTTACCTTTGCATCCTATCCCGAAATTTCGGGGGTTCTGTCAATGTGGCTACGAATTTTTTCTGCACCATATTTGACGAAGTAAAATTCTTATCAGAAATATTTAATAATATAATACGGAAATATGGCAGGTTTACTTTCTAAATTGTTTGGTGGAAATAAAAGTGAGAAGGACGTAAAAAAAATAAGTCCGCTGGTTGCAGATATCAACGGATTCTTTAACCAATACCAATCTTTAACCAATGATGAGCTTCGCAATAAAACCCTGGAGTTTAAACAAAGAATAAAAAATCATCTGTCAGAAATTGACGCCGCCATTGCTGCGAAAAAAGAAGAAGCTGAAAGCCTTACTTCACTTGATATCTCCGGTAGAGACCTAATCTATCAGGAAGTTGATACAATGCGTAAAGACAGGGATCAAAAAATTGAAGAAGCATTAAAGGAAATATTGCCCGAAGCATTTGCTGTTGTAAAAGAAACCGCAAATCGTTTTAAAAATAATACAGAACTTGTTACTACTGCAACCGAATTAGACCGGAACCTTAGCATAAATAAAAATTATATACGCATAGAAGATGGTAAATCCATTTTTAGAAATACATGGACAGCGGGTGGAGGAGAAGTGACCTGGAACATGGTGCATTATGATGTTCAGTTAATTGGAGGTATGGTTCTGCACGATGGTAAAATTGCAGAGATGGCAACAGGTGAAGGTAAAACTTTGGTGTCCACATTGCCGGCTTATTTAAATGCTTTGGCCGGTGAAGGTGTACACATTGTAACGGTGAACGATTACTTAGCCCGTCGTGATAGTGAATGGAACGGAACTATTTTTGAATGGCTCGGAATAACTGTTGATTGTATTGACAAACATGATCCCAACAGTGATGAGCGCAGAGCTGCTTACAATTCTGATATTGTGTATGGCACAAACAATGAATTTGGTTTTGATTATTTAAGAGATAACATGGTGCATTCTCCTGATGAAATGGTGCAACGCAAGCATCACTTTGCAATGGTGGATGAGGTGGATAGTGTATTGATTGATGATGCAAGAACACCATTGATAATTTCCGGTCCCGTACCTAAAGGCGACCAGCAGGAATTTCTTGCATTAAAACCAAGAATTGAAATCATTGTGGCTGCACAAAAAAAAGTCACGAATAATTTTTTAATAGAAGCGAAGAAAAAAATTGCTGAAGGCAATGATGATCCCAAAGATGGTGGATTGGCGCTAATGCGTGCCTGGAGAGGTTTACCAAAGAACAGCGCATTGATAAAATTTTTAAGTGAGCCGGGTATAAAAGTAAAACTACAGAAGACAGAAAATTTTTACCTCGCCGATCAGCAACGCAAAATGCCCGAGGTTGATAACGAATTATATTTTCATATTGATGAAAAAAATAACCAGGTTGAATTAACTGATAAGGGCATTAATTTAATTACAAAGTCTGGTGAAGATCCTGAATTTTTTATTTTGCCTGATATTGGTGTTAAGCTTGCAGAGATCGGGAAAAGTGATATTACTGCTGAAGATAAATTGCATCAGAAAGAATTATTGCTTAATGATTATTCAATAAAGGCTGACAGGATCCATACGGTTCAGCAGTTATTAAAAGCATACACGTTATTTGATAATGATGTTGAATATGTGGTAATGGATGGACAGGTAAAAATTGTTGATGAACAAACAGGCCGTATACTTGATGGCAGAAGATATAGTGACGGCTTGCACCAGGCCATTGAAGCAAAAGAAAATGTAAAGATAGAAGCGGCCACACAAACTTACGCCACTATTACATTACAGAATTATTTCAGGATGTATCACAAGCTCGCCGGTATGACGGGTACTGCGGAAACAGAAGCAGCAGAGCTTTGGGATATTTACAAACTTGATGTAACCACAATTCCCACGAATTTACCCGTTACAAGAAAAGATACACAGGATCTTGTTTATAAAACAAAGAGAGAAAAATATAAAGCCGTTATTGAAGAAGTTGCAAAAATGCGTGAAGCAGGAAGACCAATTCTTGTCGGTACAACTTCGGTTGAGGTGAGTGAATTGCTGAGCAGGATGTTGAAGCAGGCACAGATTCCGCACAATGTATTAAATGCAAAACAACACCAGCGGGAGGCGCAGGTTGTTGCAGAGGCAGGGTTTGCGCAGGGAGTAACCATCGCAACAAACATGGCCGGTCGTGGTACTGATATTAAACTCGGCCCTGGTGTTGTAAACTCCGGTGGTCTTGCAATTTTAGGAACGGAAAGACATGAGAGTCGTCGTGTGG
Organism: Chitinophagaceae bacterium; assembly: GCA_046594375.1. Taxonomy (GTDB): domain Bacteria; phylum Bacteroidota; class Bacteroidia; order Chitinophagales; family Chitinophagaceae; genus Ginsengibacter. The sequence continues at coordinate 808 of JBKJSX010000208.1, read as the reverse complement.
ATCGTCAGCTTCGTGGACGTGCAGGTAGGCAGGGTGATCCCGGTACTTCACAATTTTTTGTTTCTCTTGAAGATGATCTGATGCGTATGTTCGGCAGCGACCGTATCGCTTCATTGATGGATAGAATGGGTTACAAAGAGGGAGAGGTTATCCAGCACAGCATGATCTCCAAGAGCATTGAAAGAGCACAGAAAAAAGTGGAAGAAAATAACTTCGGTATAAGAAAGAGATTATTAGAATATGATGATGTAATGAACAAGCAGCGCACAGTGATCTATGGTAAGCGTAACCATGCTTTGTTCGGAGAAAGGCTTGCACTCGATCTTGATAATGCATTTTATTCCGTGGCTGAAGGATTGATAATTTCTTTTAAAGAATCCGGCGATCACGAAGATTTTAAATTAGCAGCTATTCTCAATTTTGGAATTGATACTTCCATTACTAAAGAAGAATTAGATAAGGATGATACTAACACTTTAGCAGGAAGATTGTATGAAGAGGCAAAAGCTCACTACAATCAAAAGAATCATGCGATGAACCAGCATACTTTGCCGGTAATTAAAAATATCCGCAAAGAGCAGGGTTCACACATTGAAAATGTTGCAGTGCCATTTACTGATGGAAAGAAAGCGATACAGGCATTGGCGAATCTTGATAAAACAATTTCATCTAACGGTGAAGAGATTACCAATGCTTTGGAACGCAGCCTGACATTGGCTTTGATTGATGATGCGTGGAAAGAACATTTGAGAGCAATGGATGATCTTCGGCACAGTGTTCAAACTGCAGGTTACGAACAAAAAGATCC
>JBKJSX010000030.1:0-2802 GCA_046594375.1 Chitinophagaceae bacterium | reverse complement strand
CTGCCTGTTGCAAAAGTTCAGCAGATCTTGCCGTGAGTAAAAGATCATAATTATGCCGGGCTAACTCAAAAGCGATTGCTTTGCCAATACCTTTACTGGCACCGGTTATCAGCGCATAAGCCATAATAATAAATTAAGCGAACTTGCGTAAGAATTTTTTACGAAGAATATGATGGTAAAATGGCGTTTTGCTATCATTATTTTTTGGCTTGTATTTACCGGTAACCAATGGTATATACATTACACGCCGCCTGCTTTCTGCACCAAATTTATCAGATTGCTGCACTCTGTGCCACATACTACCATGATGAACTGTAAGATCACCTGCCTCAATATCAAAACCCAATTCTTTAGGATCAGGGGTATTATCAAGAAAATATTTTTTACCAAACAATAAACGAAAAACTCCTTGCTTGTGTGTGCCTGGTAATACTCGTAATCCTCCATTGGAGTAGGGACAATCATCAAGGTGTAAACCTACATTTAGCATGGGCATTATTTTATGCCCATAGAAAAGGTCACGGGGGCTATCAGTATGCCAACCCATTTTTGTAAATCCACTTTTGGGTGTTTGCAGGTAATGATTTAAAACGAGGCCATCCTTTTCATCTTCCGCAATTCTTCCCTCGTATGGATATAATAATTTTGTAAGCGCTGTTAATCTTGGATCCTCCAAAAATTGATGTAAAACATCGCTATGCTGAGACAAAAATGCAAAACGGTTTATCATCTTTTCTCCTTTCTCATTTTCGCCAAACTTTAGGGGAACGCCGTTTACCTTTTCAATTCCATCTGCAAGCCATTTATTTTCAATTGCATGTGCTTCATTTATGTAAGATACAACAGTTGATTTAGAAACAAAATTTTTGAAACGAATAAATCCATATTCATTAAAGAACTGAATCTGCTGAGCAGAAAGTTCATCATTTAAATAAAAATCAGGGAAAGAATAATTTCCTTTAGCCATAGTAGATCTCAAATCAATATCTTTTTGGTAATGATAAAATTAAGTAAAAAATATTCATGTTATCTAAAAAATAATCAACAAATTAATTTACGACAACTTATTACGTTTTACTTATTATAAATTTTGCACTTATATAACATAAATATGCAAAAGGAAAAGCAAATATAACATCTATAGAATAATGAATGTGCTGTATTAGTAGCAGTATGCTCAAACATAAGCACGAAATAAGTGTATAATATTTAATTAGTTTTTTATCGTGGCATAAAAACATAACAAAAAGAGTGGAAGCATGGCCGGAAAAGAAAAGATCTTTCGTAATAAAATTAGCCCCATAAAAATAATTTGAAAGGGGATCAGTAAGATTAATAATTCCCTCGGGTGCTTCCAGTGGAAAGAGAAAAATACTAAGAGCTCTTGCAACAGACAGCAAAATGAAAGAGGTAAGAAATGAAAGCAATATAGAGGGGTTTCTGATTGCTGCTAACAGGATAAGAAATGCATTACTCCATAATAGAAAAAATATAAGGATATACACATCATAATTAGGAAGCATATTTAAGATTGCATCATTAAATATGAAACCTTTTCTATGTTCGATGTATTGAAAAAAATAGGGCGAGAAGATTATAAGTAGCGCTATAAAAAAAAGAATTGTAAGTAATTTATACCGGAAGCCTTTCTGTTGCCATGATAATTGCCAGTTGGTGGCTGCATTTTTAAAATAGCTATTCACATTACTCATAAGCTATTATCATTTTAAATGCATTACCTAAATTATCAATTATGTCCCCAGCAATTAATGCATTTTGCGATAGTTTATCAGCAGCAATATCCCCTGCAAGCCCATGAATATATACACCAAATAAGCATGCTTCAATTGAAGAATATTTTTGTGCCAAAAGTCCTGTAACAATTCCGGTAAGCACATCACCGCTGCCGCCCGTTGCCATGCCTGCATTGCCGGTGGTATTGATAAATGCTTTTCCATCCGGTGTAGCAACTAAAGTATTATGACTTTTTAGTACAATAAAAATATTATGCTGATGAGACATTTGTAAAGCAAGTTTTGCACGTTCAATGTCTGTCTTTGTTTTTCCGAACAATCTTTCAAATTCTTTTGGGTGAGGGGTCAGAATACTTGCTGCAGGTAGTGATGCAAGCAATTTCTTATTAGCAGAAATAACATTCAATGCATCTGCATCTATAACAATTGGTTTTTTATATTCTGAAAATATTTTTTGTAAAAGAAGATCATGGGATCTGTAAATTCCGATACCGGGTCCAATACCTAACACATCAAAATTGTTTAGATCATCAGCACGCTTATTATATTTTTTGCCACAAACTTTAACCATAGCCTCCGGTACTGTTGTTTGCATTATCACGTATCCAATTTTTGGGATACAGCAAGTTAATTTTCCAACACCAGACCTCAAGCATGCTTTTGCAGATAATAGCGCAGCACCCATTATTCCATAGCTTCCTGCTATAATGCATGCGTGTCCATAATCGCCTTTATGCGAAAACGGATCTCTTGTTTTTAAAATATTTTTTACAAGAGAAGCATCAATTAAATTGCCTGGAATGTTCTGCATTTATTCTGATTTAAATTAATTGTGAAACTGCAATGGTAAACTCACCTGTGTTTGCCTTCCACCTTTTACATCTGATATTTTATTCAAAAAGTTCCAGCTTGTTCTTGGGTCTTCTTTTATCTAACCAACTAAATTTATTTAGATATTTTTTATCTGCAGGAATTTGTCTCATTGGATATAATTTGCCATGCACATCATTAATAACTTTTACTTTATCTAAATGTTGCTTTAAAAAAT
>JBKJSX010000127.1:0-2987 GCA_046594375.1 Chitinophagaceae bacterium | reverse complement strand
AAACATCTATCCACTCTGCATGCATTTCATGTTGCTGCATGGTCTCGGATTTAACAGGCTTAAAAGTTCCTGCGCCAACATGCAGTGTAACGAAGTCCTTTTTAATATTTTTCTTTTCAAAAGAAGAAAATACTTCAGGCGTAAAATGTAATCCGGCAGTGGGAGCTGCAACCGACCCCTTGTGTTCGGCATAAATAGTTTGGTATCTCTCTTTGTCTCCTTCTTCTACATTTCTTTTGATGTAAGGTGGCAAAGGTATTTCGCCTGCCTGCTCAATTATTTCTGAGAAAGAATAATACGAAGGCTGCCAGCTAAATTCAGCCAGATAAGCATCAGCAAATTTTTGTATAAGCGTTGCAGTAAGTTCTACAGCTTCATTCTTAATAATTATTTTTTTATGTAAGCCGCCTTCTTTCCATTTGCTTGCACCACCTATCATACATTTCCATTTTGCAGAACCCATTTTACTCATTACAGTTGTATACTCTGCATTCTCTTCAAAAGGTTCCAAACAAAAGATCTCAATTGTTCCGCCTGTTTCTTTTTTAAATAAAATTCTTGCAGGAATAACTTTAGTGTTATTAAAAATGAGAAGGGAATTTTCAGGAAGATGATCTGCAATATTCTTATAAATAGTTTCTTTGATCTCTCCTTCTTTGTAGATCAATAATTTGGATTGATCTCTTTCTGATAAAGGATGTGTTGCAATTTTTTCCGAAGACAGATCATAAGTAAAATCATTTATCGAAATTTGCCTGGGATGCATTTATATTTTCCCTTTTGTTATTTCATCCACAACTCCCGGATCAAGCAATGTAGTTGTATCGCCTAAATTTTTTGTTTCACCTTCGGCTATCTTTCTCAATATCCTCCGCATTATTTTTCCGCTTCTTGTTTTAGGCAAGCCACTAACAAATTGAATTTTATCAGGCTTTGCAATAGGGCCTATTACCCTGCTCACTGTTTGAAAAATATCATTGCGTGTTTGATCTTCATCTATATGCATGTGACTGTAAATTACAAATGCATAAATTCCCTGTCCTTTTATATCATGTGGATAGCCCACCACTGCGCTTTCTATCACACCTGCATGCATGTTGATCGCATTCTCTACCTCAGCAGTGCCAATGCGGTGGCCGCTTACATTTAATACATCATCCATCCTTCCCGTTATCCTGTAAAATCCATCTTTATTTTTCAACGCACCATCGCCTGTAAAATATAATTCAGGATAGGCTGCAAAATAATTAGTGCGGCAACGTTCATGATCCCCATACGTTGTACGAAACATTCCGGGCCATGGAGCTTTGATACACAAAGCCCCCTCTATCTCCCCCAACGGGGGAGGAAATGGAGAAGATTGTTGCGAAGATGATTGGGCATATATTTTTCTTTCCCCAGTTGGAAGTTTTTGTAATTGTTGTTCAATTTTTAAAAGAAGGTTTTCAATATCATTAATAACTTCTTCATTTGTAAACCGTATAACGGTATAGCCTTTGGATTGAAACCAATCCGTTCTTTCTTCATCACTTATTATATTAGCAGGTAACTGGTGAATTAACCCATCAACTTCAATAATCAATTTTTTTTCAACACAAATAAAATCTGTAATAAATGCGCCAATAATATGCTGCCTGCGGAATTTATAATTTTTTAGTTGTCTGCCCTGTAATTGCTCCCACAAGATTTTTTCCGCATCAGTAGAATTACCGCGGTGGTCTTTTGCAAATTCTTTCAATAAATCGTAAAGCATTGGGTCAGCATCTTCATAAAATTCATCATGTCCTTTCTGTTTTTTTTCTAAATGTGCTACTACATTTACTTCTCCGCTTTGTTCTTCTACTTTTCCTCCCCCGTTGGGGGAGATAGAGGGGGCTATAAGTAGCGGTTGAACCCCGGGCATTGGCAATGTTGCCCAGCCCGGTTTTGCAGGTGTAATTCCCGCAAGATTTGAAATTAAAATTCCACCTGTTTCTGTTTGCCACCATGTATCAACTATCGGGCATTTTCCTTTCCCAATATTTTCATCATACCAATGCCACGCTTCTTCGTTGATGGGTTCGCCAACAGTACCTAAAACTTTTAATGATGAAAGATCTTTTCCTTTCAATGGATCTAAACCATAACTCATCAAACTTCTTATCGCTGTAGGAGCGGTATAAATTGTGTTCACTTTATATTTATCAACAATGTCCCAAAATCTTCCGGCATCAGGCCAGGTTGGTATTCCCTCAAACATCACACTGGTAGCTCCTGCACTTAATGGTCCGTACAAAATATAACTGTGTCCTGTTATCCAGCCTACATCAGCTGTGCAGAAAAATACATCACCGGGTTTATATTGAAAAACATTTACAAAAGTGTAGTTGGTCCAAACCATGTAGCCGGCGCTGCTATGCACAACACCTTTTGGTTTACCTGTTGAGCCCGAAGTGTATAAAATAAACAACGGATCTTCTGCATCCATTTCTACGGCAGGCATTGTAATGATATTATCTTTTTCAATTTGCGATTCTGCATGTTCCATTTCATCTTCCCACCAAACATCTCTGCCTTTTATCATGGAGATAGGTGTTCTTGTTCTTGTATAAACAATAACTTTTTTGATGGTCCTGTTGCCGATCAAGGCATCATCAATAATAGATTTAAGAGGAATGTCCTTACCTCCGCGATAAGCGCCATCGCATGTAACAATAAATTCTGCCTGTGCATCAAATAGCCTGTCCGAAATGCTTTGCGCAGAAAACCCTCCGAATATAACACTATGAATTGCCCCGATCCTTGCACAACCTAAAACAGCATAAGCAAGCTCAGGAACCATCCCCATGTAGATACAAACGCGGTCACCTTTTTTTACGCCATTGTTTTTGAGCACCTGCGCAAATTGGCAAACCCTTTTATGCAGCCGTGAATACGTCACAATTCTTGTTCGCTCTTCAGGATTATTGGGTTCCCAGATTATGGCGGGTTTATCTCCCATTGTTTCA
>JBKJSX010000011.1:0-4056 GCA_046594375.1 Chitinophagaceae bacterium | reverse complement strand
TCACATTTGTAAAAAACTTCTGCAGTTTCGCTTATTACCGAATAGCCGTGGGCAAACCCTTTTGGCACCAACAACTGCTTTTTATTTTCTGCTGATAATTCTATCGTATAAGCTTTTCCAAAAGTTGGGGAGTTTTTTCTTATATCCACTGCAACGTCCAAAATACTTCCGCTTAGTACTTTAATTAGTTTTGTTTGTGCATAGGGATTTAATTGATAATGCAGTCCGCGGATAACTCCATACGTTGAGCTAGCCTGATTATCCTGTAGAAAATTTATTGTTATGCCTTGTGCAATAAAGACTTTTTGATTATAGCTTTCAAAAAAATAGCCGCGTTCATCTCCCCAAATTTTTGGTTCAAATATTAACAACCCGGGAAATTCAGTTTTAATAAAAGGCATTTTTTTATGTACGATTTCTGATGTGCGATGTACGTTATTATTAATAAATTTTTTTAAAAAATTCAATCGTTTTTATTAAGCCATCTTCAAATTTTGTTAATGGCTGATACTCTAAGAATTTTTTTGCAAGAGAGATATCAGCTAAAGAATTTCTTATGTCAGAAGCACGAGGTTCTCTATAAGTTGCTGTGTGATCCAACTGCAAATATTTTTTTACTAAATCATACACTTTATTCACTGAAAAATTTTCACCCACGGCAACATTATAAATTTTGTTCAGTGCCTCTTCATTATCTGTAAGCATTGCTTTAATATTTACCTGTACTGCATTTTCTACAAAAGTAAAATCTCTTGTTTGTTCTCCATCGTCATTTATATAAACGGGTGTATGTTTAATAATGCCTTTTACAAACAATGGAATAACTGCTGCATACGGTCCTTCGGGATCCTGCCTCGGACCAAAAATGTTGAAGTAACGTAAACCAATTACAGGAATTTTATAAACATCTGTAAACACCTGTGCATATATTTCGTTTACACGTTTGCTTACTGCATAAGGAGATAAACAATTACCAATTCTTTGTTCCTGTTTTGGCAAAGTGGGTTCATCACCATACACTGATGATGATGATGCATATACAAACCGCTTTATATTATTATCTACAGATGCTTTAAGAATATTTACAAAACCGCCTACATTTACATCATTAGTATTTTGGGGTTCTTTGATTGACCTTGGCACTGACCCCAATGCAGCCTGGTGGGTAACATAGTCAATATCATTGCATGCCTGCTGACAGATCTCTAGGTTACGAATATCTCCCTGCAAAAATTCATACGCAGGATAAGGTTTAAGTAAATCAAGATTTGATTGAAAGCCATTCGCCATATTGTCCAACACACGAACCTTTTTCGCACCATTCTTTAATAAATATTCTGCTATATGACTTCCGATAAATCCTGCACCACCCGTTACAAGGAAACTTTTATCATTTAATGATTTATGATGAAAAGAATTCTGCAATTATTAATTTGTTTTGCCCCTATCCCCTGAAGGGAAAATGGAGAAGATTATAAAAAAGATGTTTTTGCTAAACATTAATTATTGAATTTTGACTATTGCATTTTGACCATTGACCATATACTTTCTATAAACTCCAATACGTTCGGCTGGTTATTTTACCACGGTACATTCCTTTTAGATCTGCAATGATTGCATGTGACTTTGTTACTGCAGCAAATTCTGCATCGTTTAGTTTTTTATAATCGTTGTGAGGCACGGTAATGATAACTGCATCATAATCGTTGCTCAGCTCCTGTGTTAATCCAAATCCGTATTCATTTTTAAGCTGCTCGCCTGATGCATGAGGATCTGTAACATGAACATTGAGTGAATAGGATTGTAATTCTTTTACAACATCGGCAATTTTTGAATTTCGGATATCACTTACATTTTCTTTAAAAGTAGCACCCATAACCAACACCTTTGCATCCTTAACATTGCCATTACTATGAATAATATGTTGCAAAACTTTTCTAGCAACATATCCACCCATACCATCATTTATAGCCCTACCTGCAAGTATCACCTGTGAATCGTACCCTAATTCCTTTGATTTGTGAGTAAGATAATATGGATCAACCCCAATACAATGCCCGCCAACCAAGCCAGGTTGAAATTTTAAAAAATTCCATTTGGTGCCTGCAGCTTCAAGCACTTCGTAAGTGTTTATCCCCATCTTATCAAAAATGATAGAAAGTTCATTCATCAAAGCGATATTCAGATCTCTTTGTGTATTCTCAATAATTTTTGACGCCTCTGCAACTTTTATGGAAGACGCTTTGTGAACACCCGCATCAACAACTAAAGTATACACTTTTGCTATTACTTCCAGACTCTCTGTATCACAACCACTAACTACTTTTATTATATTGCTTAATGTATGCTCTCTATCTCCGGGGTTAATTCTTTCAGGAGAATAACCGATCTTAAAATCAACTATACCTTTTAATCCTGATAATTTTTCGATGATGGGCAAGCAATCATCTTCAGTACATCCTGGATAAACTGTTGATTCAAATATAACATAGTCTCCTTTTTGAATAACCCTTCCAATGGTTTCGCTTGCTTTTTTTACAGGCCTCAGATCAGGAACATTGTATTCATCAACCGGGGTAGGCACAGCAACAATATAAAAAGAAGCAGTTTTTAAAACCTCAATATCTGAAGTAAATTCTATGCTACAATCTTCAAAGGCTTCTTTGTTTAATTCCTGGCTGGGATCAATATTTTGCCTCATTAAATTTATTCGGTCGTCATTGATATCAAAACCAATTACTGAGAGTTTTTTTGCAAACTCAAGCGCAATGGGTAATCCAACATAGCCAAGCCCTATAACGGCTAACTTTTTTTTCTTGTCAATTAAATCCTTGTACATTTTTTCTACATTTATCTTCTGCTTTCAAATTCTTTTGGAAGTTTATTCAATTCTTCTTTTGGCAAAGATCTAAAATACTCATACGTAATCTTTAATCCTTCCTGTCTTGAAACTTTTGGTTCCCAGTTTAATAATTTTTTTGCTTTTGTTATATCAGGCTGGCGTTGTTTGGGATCATCCTGGGGCAAAGGTTTATAAATAATTTTTTGTTTAATGCCCGTTAGGTTTATAATTTCATCGGCAAAATCTTTTAGAGTAATCCAATCAGGATTTCCAATATTAACCGGCATATCATAATCACTTAATAACAGTCGGTAAATGCCTTCTACCAGATCATCAACATAACAAAAACTTCTTGTTTGACTGCCATCGCCAAAAACCGTCAGGTCCTCTCCTCTTAATGCCTGCCCGATAAAAGCCGGCAAAGCCCTTCCATCATTGAGCCGCATACGTGGACCATAAGTATTGAAAATTCTTACTATCCTTGTTTCTAATTTATGAAAAGTGTGATACGCCATTGTGATCGCTTCCTGAAAACGCTTTGCTTCATCATAAACACCACGTGGACCCACAGGATTTACATTACCCCAATATTCTTCTGTTTGCGGATGCTCTAAAGGATCGCCATAAACTTCACTTGTTGACGCAACTAAGATTCTTGCTTTTTTTGAAAGCGCTAAACCCAAACAGTTATGTGTACCAAGAGAACCTACTTTTAAAGTTTGTATAGGAATTTTTAAATAATCTATCGGGCTTGCGGGAGAAGCAAAATGCAAAATATAATCGAGGTTGCCGGGAACATTAATGAATTTAGAAACATCATGATGATAAAATTCAAATTGCTCAAGTTTAAAAAGATGTTCGATATTTTTAAGATCGCCTGTAATAAGATTGTCCATGCCTATCACATAATATCCTTCTTTGATAAATCTGTCACAAAGATGGGAGCCTAAAAATCCGGCAGCACCTGTAATAAGAATTCTTTTTTGCATAAACTTTTATTTAATGCCACTTACAACTCTGCGGCCAATACTTTCATAATGATACCCGCATTCTTCCATTTGTTTAAGGTCAAACAAATTACGGCCATCAAAAATTAATTTATTTTTTAGGAGTGATGCGATCTTATCAAAATCAGGCGTTCTGAATTCGCTCCACTCAGTAGCAATTATTAAAGCATCTGCATCCTGCAATGCCTCGTATTGATTGCCCGAGTA
>JBKJSX010000170.1:0-3670 GCA_046594375.1 Chitinophagaceae bacterium | reverse complement strand
AGATTTTATTACAAAATCATTTGTTTCATTCCACTGCGAAAGTGTTATTTTTTTTGGGATCTTCAAAAAATTCTTTTGATTTATTTTTTTAAATTGCTGTAAGGTAATTGCATCAGAATCCACGTAATTATCCTTTTCATAATGATGCTCCCATTCATTATCATTTACACAGATAAAAAAATTATTTTTTTGCAGCAATGAAAAAACTTTAGGATTTTTATTAAGCAATTGTTCTTTAAAAATTCCGGACAAGTGCAGTGTGACACTGAAAAAATTTCCCCACCAAAACATTGTTCTTATTGCAAAAATATTTTCTCTTTCAAAAAAAGCAGGGTAATCCAATATTACATAAGGAAGCTGTAGGTAGTTTTCTCCTTTTGATATTTTGCCATTCGGGTTTTTAATATTCCCGGGAAATAAATAATTAAACGGCTCTGCTTCTGTCTTGATTAATTCATTGATATCACCAAGCATTGCATAAACTTTTTTTAAGATTCTATGCTTAGCCAATATCCATTCTGTATTTGTAACCAACTCCGTTTCCTGTGGCGAAAGCTGTATTTTTGTTATCACTTCCATCTGTAAAAGATACTTTTCTTATAAAGTTAAACATAGTTCTTCTGTGATTAAAAAGTTAGATAAACTCATTCTTAAAGCCTTTACCGGTCCTTTTGTAATTACCTTTTTTATCACTCTGTTTGTATTAATGATGCAAATTCTGTGGAAGTATATTGATGATCTTGTTGGTAAAGGTTTGGAGATTATTACGCTCACAAAGTTTATTATTTATGCAAGTGCTACATTAATAACGCTGGCATTGCCCATTGCAATTTTGCTTTCTTCTATAATGACCTTCGGAAAACTCGGCGAAAATTTTGAATTGGTTGCCATTAAATCTTCAGGCATTTCTTTATTAAGATTTATGCGCCCGCTTTTTTTTGTAGCACTCCTATTAGGCTTTATCACTTTTCTTTTTTCAAATTATATAATCCCTGTAGCCAATTTAAAATTTGCAACAATCTATAATGATATTTACCATAAAAGCCCTGCCTTTGACCTTAAGGATGGAGTGTTTTACAAAGGCTTTAAAGGCTTTACAATTAAAGTGGCAAAAAAAGAAAAAGACAAAACCACTTTGAAAAATATATTGATATATGAACAAACAAACGGACCCCAGGACAATACTGTGATCTCAGAAAAAGGTACAATGAAAATGAGTCCTGATAAAAAATTCCTCGAATTCAAATTACAGAATGGTTACCGCTACGAAGAGAAAGGTGATGTAAACGGGACAAATAATGAATATGTAAGATTAGGTTTTAAACAATATAACAAACTGTTTGATCTTAGCCAGCTTGATATACAATTTACTCCTGACAGTTTTTATAAGAATAATTTTAAAATGCAAACCCTGCGTCAGCTTGATGTGGAGCTTGATACAATAAACAAGAATAAAAATGTTTTTGCTAAAAGAACACAACTTGAACTGAGTAATTATTTCAATTACAGCAAGTATAAAAACAGCGAACTACAAAAAGTAACAGCAGCAAAAGTAAATGTAAAAACATTTGATGATCTGATACCCGATTCTTTAAAAGTTACCGTAAACCGGTCTGCACTTAGTTCGGTAACAAGTTCAAATAATACTATGCAAATTACCGGCGCTGAGTATGAAACCAGCACAGGAAATACCCGGTCAATATTAGTTGAATGGCATCGAAAATTTTCTTTATCTGCAGCATGCCTGGTATTGCTTTTTATTGGTGCTCCATTAGGTTCTATTATCCGGCGGGGTGGGCTGGGCTTGCCAATTCTTGTAGCGCTAACTTTTTTTACGATCTTTCATTTGCTAAGTACATTTGGAGAAAAGCTTGTTCGCCAACAAACATTAACACCCATGACAGGTATGTGGCTGCCTGTAATTGTCTTACTTCCCATAGGTGCCTTTCTTACTTACAAAGCAATAAGAGATTCTCAATTATTTAATAAAGAAGCATACTATTTGCTTATTAAAAAAGTATCCCGCATTTTTAAAAAAAATAATCTTAAAAAATATGATACAACTTAATAAAACAGATCGCAGGGATTTTGTAAAAAACTCTGTGAAGGGCACGCTTGCCGTAACAATAGGTGCCGGGGTGTTTGGTTCATTTCTTGAATCATGTTCATCCACAAAAAATGTTATCACAATACCTTTTAAAACAGGTTTTGATCAAAAGCCACTGCCTTACAAATACGATGCATTGGAAAATGTGATTGATGCCACAACAATGGAAATTCATTACACAAAACATGCATCAGCGTATTCAAAAAATTTAAAAGATGCAGCGCAGGCAGAAGGTATTGATATAGCAAGATCGTTAGAGGATGTTCTTGCAAATGTTTCAAAATATTCTGCCAAGGTTCGTAACAATGGTGGCGGACATTATAATCATGAAATGTTTTGGCAAAGCATGCGTCCAAAACAAAGTGATAATAAACCGGGCAAAAAATTACTGGATATAATTGAAGCAAATTTCACCTCATTCGCAAACTTTAAAACGCAGTTTAGTGACGCCGGAAAAAACCGTTTCGGCAGCGGCTGGGCATGGCTTTATGCAGATAAAAATAATAAATTACAAATAGGATCAACACCAAACCAGGACAACCCCTTAATGAATATAAGCGACATCAAAGGCTTTCCTTTATTGGGTTTGGACGTGTGGGAACACGCCTATTATTTAAAATATCAAAATAAGAGAGCAGACTATATTGAGAACTGGTGGAATGTTGTGAACTGGGATTATGTATGGCAACGCTATACGGTGTTTTACAATGTGCCGGTGTAATGAATTATGATTTATGGGATTGTGAGATAAATGGGATTATTGATATTTCCTTTACCACAATCATGACGCTTACATTTATCGCATAATTACCAAACAGGCTACAAATCACGGTTCACACATAATAGACTCAGCCTTTGACTAGAGGCATCTTTAAAAATGATACAACTAAACCAAAGGCTGATGAATTGAAAAGCAATCTGCAACAAATGTATAATAACAAAATAGTTATTTCCAAATAATATTTCATAAAATCTGTTAATTATCTAAACCTCAGACAAAGATTAAACCCTACTTTCGTACCCCACATTTATCATCGAATTAAATTATCAGATAATGCAAACATGGAAAGATTACCAGCAAAAAAATAAGGATAGATTTTTAGAAGAGTTGTTGGAGTTGTTGCGAATTCCATCCATCAGCGCTAAAACAGAACACAAACAAGATCTGATAAAATGTGCTGAAGCGGTTAAGCAAAGGTTGCTTGATGCCGGTGCAGATAAAGTAGAAATTTATCCAACAGAAGGACATCCAGTTGTGGTAGGAGAAAAAATTATTGACCCTTCAAAACCAACTGTATTGGTATATGGGCATTATGATGTTCAACCTGCTGATCCGCTGGAACTCTGGAACAGCGGACCTTTTGAGCCGGTGATTAAGGACGGGAAAATTTTTGCAAGAGGATCCTGCGACGATAAAGGACAGTTTTATATGCATGTAAAAGCGTTTGAAACTATGATGCAGACCAACACAATGCAAACCAACATAAAATTTATTATTGAAGGAGAAGAAGAAGTTGGCTCTCCCAACCTGGGCAAATTTGTTGCGCAAAATAAAGAATTGCT
>JBKJSX010000245.1:0-8813 GCA_046594375.1 Chitinophagaceae bacterium | reverse complement strand
TTTGGGATATCTGTTTTTGTTGCAATCAATAACTGCATATTACTTTTCTGCATTTTTTTAAATGCAGAAAATGCTTTCAGCAAATTCAATAAATTATTCCCGGATGGTATTATTCCTGTGTACAAAAAATATTCATTCCCCAAAGCGTATCTTTCTTTTATACTTTCTTTCTGTTGAAATGTTACGGGCTGAGATATCTCTTCAATGCCTTTATAAACAACATCAATTTTACCTCCATTAATTTTATGTTTCTCAACAATTTCTTTTTTTAAAAATTCAGAATCGGTTACGACCTCTTGTGCTTTGCCTAAAGATTTCGATGTCATTTTTTTAAAGGCAATTAAGCATTGCGGCACTTTTGTTTGTGATACAAATTTTGCAGTAACCAACACTTCAGCATTGTATTTTTTTAAGGCAAAAGAAATTTTTATATGATTCAGCAAAGAAATCTTTTGTGGGTTTATTACAACCGCTGTTACATTCTTTGAAAAAATAAAAGATGTATCGAAAGGCTTATCAAAAATAAAAATGAATGAATGTTGAGGATATTGTGCTGTTATTCTTTTGAAGGTTTTAAAAATGAAATGCTGATATTCTTCTTCAAATCTTATATCTACCACTATTACCATGCGGCTATCTTAAAACTTTCATCTTCACTGTTTCAATTCTTGTTTCGCTCACATTTAAAATATCAAATTCATAATCATCAATTATTATCCTGTCTTTTTGTTTTGGTATTCTTTCATGTTGGCTGATAATATAACCTGAAAGCGTTCCGGTTTCTTCATTGTGCCTGAAATCCAGTTTGTACTTATCAGCAATGTAATCCAGCTCCAGCCTGCCGCTAAAAATATATTCATCGGCAGATATTTGTTTTTCTACAAATTCTTCTGTGTCGTATTCATCTTTAATTTCTCCAAAAATTTCTTCCAGCAGATCTTCCATTGTTACGATACCTGCAGTGCCACCAAATTCATCAATAACCCATGCAATACTTTTTCGTTCTTTAGTGAATTTGCTTATAAGATCGGAGGCATTCATACTCTCAGGAATTGTAGGAATGGGCAATAATACCGATCGCAGGCTTTCGGGATTTTTAAACAGATCAAGCTGGTGAATGTATCCCTGTATGTTATCAATATTATTTTCGTAAACAACCAACTTGGAAAGTTTTGTGTCAATAAATTTTTCTTTCACCATTGTAAGCGATGCATTAATATCAACGGCTTCAATTTCTTTTCTTGGAATAAAGCAGGTTCTTATTTTAATATCCGAAAGAGACAGGACATTCTCGAATAATTCATTGTTTAATTCAACATTATCATCCGTATCTCCATCCTTACTTTGCTGGATAAAATGTTCAAGATCTATTTTAGTGAACACTTCTTTTTTTGCATGGATCTTAATATTAAAAATGTATTTAAGTATCCATTCTGCTAAGTCAACAAAAATAGAAGCTATCCATGCAAACAGTGAATAGAAGAACTGAACAATAAAAGTGAGGATGCTGCTGCCGATGATGGCATCTCCCTTTGCACGAAAAAAAGCTTTAAAAATAAACTCGAATATTAGCAGTATAAATGTAGATAAAAAAGTTTCTGCTGCCAGCTTTATATAAGCATTATCAATGTGCCAGAACTTCCAAAAACCAACCAGGGTATCGCTCCAGAGCAAACCGTATACAACTACTAAAATATTAAGTGCAATGAGTGTTGTGCCGATGAACCTTGCAGGTTTTTCCATGTAAGAAGCCCAGATTCTTCCTACATAAGTGCCCTGCTTTTTTTTAAGTTCAACGGATAATCTGCTTACTGAAACAAAAGCTATTTCAACGCCTGCAAAAAAACCTATCAGGATAAGAGATATTATTATTGCTATTACGGCCGTCCAATCCATGTAACAAAAATATATAATTGAAAGGGATGTGGTTTAATTATTAATAAAGTCTCTCACAATTTTCTCCGCTTCTTTACAGGCGGTTTCAAAATCTTTATTTTCAATTACATTATCAAACTGGTGAGTGAACGAAAGCTCGTAGGCTGCTTTACTTACGCGTGTTTCCAATGAGTCTTTAGTTTCAGATCCCCTGCTTTCAAGCCGGTTCTTAAGTTCTTCTATTGATGGCGGCTTAATAAAAATAAAAAGAGAATTTACAGGATACTCTTTTTTAACGTGGATGGCACCCTGCACATCAATATCAAGAACCGGTATTTGTTCATTCTTCCACATACGCTTCAATTCAGATTTTAGAGTGCCGTAATATTTTCCCTGGTACACCATTTCCCATTCTACAAATTCTTCATCTAAAATTTTCTTTTGAAATTCTTCTTCAGACATAAAATAATAATCTATACCGTTCTTTTCATTTGACCTTGCTTCTCTTGTAGCAGCAGAAATTGAAAAAGCAAGTTGCGGGAACACCTTCATCAAATGACGGGTTATAGATGTTTTGCCGGCGCCTGATGGCGCCGTTATCACGATCATCTTTTGGTATTCTTTCTTCATTCTCTTGCTTATCCCTTATTATTTTTATTTCTAGTCATTGGTCATTATGTTTTGCCATACTAATCGCTTATGGACTATTGACTCTTTTAATCTCGGCTCCTAAATTATTTAATCTTTCATCAATATTCTCGTAACCCCGGTCTATCTGTTCAATATTTTGGATCGTACTTTTTCCTTCTGCACTTAAAGCAGCGATCAGCAAAGCTACACCGGCTCTAATATCCGGGCTGCTCATTGCAATACCTCTTAAAGAATATAATCTTTCCAATCCTACAACAACTGCCCGATGCGGATCGCACAAAACAATGCGTGCACCCATTTCAATTATTTTATCTACGAAGAACAACCGGCTTTCAAACATTTTTTGATGGATCAAAATACTTCCCTTTGCCTGTGTTGCTACCACTAAAATAATGCTTAAAAGATCAGGCGTTAGCCCGGGCCAAGGATGATCATAAATGGTAAGGATAGATCCATCCAAAAATGTTTGAATCTCGTAAGAAAATTGTGCCGGAACATGTATATCATCTCCTTCGAAATTCAACTTTATCCCTAGCTGCTGAAATTTTTCTGGAATTATTCCGAGGTGTTGTATGCCTGCATTTTTAATTATAATATCACTTTGTGTCATGGCTGCCAGCCCAATAAAAGAACCTACTTCAATCATATCCGGCAGAATAATATGTACCGTTCCATTTAATTTTTCAACCCCCTGGATGGAAAGCTTGTTGCTTGCCATGCCGGTAATTTTTGCACCCATGCCAATAAGCATTTTGCAAAGCTGTTGTATGTAAGGTTCACAGGCAGCATTATAAATTGTGGTAGTTCCGTTAGCCATTACTGCAGCCATCAAAAGATTGGCTGTACCGGTTACACTTGGCTCATCTAATAAAATGTAAGTGCCCTTTAATTCATTTGTAGTAAGATGAAAAAAATGGTCTTCAGTATCGTATAAAATTTTTGCGCCCAGCTTTTCAAATCCTTTGATGTGTGTATCCAATCTTCTTCTGCCTATCTTATCGCCGCCGGGCTTTGGAATAAATGCTTTTTTAAAACGTGCAAGCATAGGACCGGCAAGCATTACGCTTCCTCTCAGCCGTCCACTTTTTTTGTGATATGCATCACTGTGTAAATATTCTGCATCAATATCATCAGCCTGAAAAATATATGTATGCCTGTTTACCCTTTCTATTTTTACGCCCAGTTCTCCCAGCAATTCTATCTGCAGGTTTACATCTGTAATATCAGGGATGTTATTGATTGTAACTTTTTCATCAGTGAGTAAAACTGCAGAAATTATTTGCAGCGCTTCATTCTTTGAACCCTGCGGTGTTATCTCGCCACTTAATTTTTTACCGCCTGTTACTACAAATGAACTCATGCTTAAAAATTTTAGCGGTAAAAATAAAAAACCCCGGCATTACTTTTCGTATGCCAGGGCATTATTATTTTAATTGCCTGGTTTAATATCTTTTCTTAAAATTATTATTACGGTTATTGTTACTCCTGTTATCCCTTCCCTGGTTGTTTCTGTTATTATTTCTTGTTCCAAAATTTTTGCGATACTTGCCCCCGGCACTTGCATAATCATCCCTGTCGCCACGGGTATCAACCCTGTGTTTTACAAACGGACGGTTATTAAATTCCAATTCACCTTTTGTTATAGAGGCTAATTCGGTTTGAATGTTATCATCATGCACTAACTCTTTATGCCAGTTGCTGTAGGTAAGCTTCATATAGTAGGCAATAGCATTTGCAAAGCCCTGGCGCTTTTCAGCATCTTCTTCCTGCAATGCTTTGTCGATTACGATCTCAATATTTTTTCCCAGGTGATTATACTTTGGATATCTTTTAGGATAAGGCAAAGCATCGGGTTTGGCTTTTAAAGATTCTCTTGTGGGTATCGGGTAAGGACTTTCAACATCCAGTTTAAAATCGCTTATTAAAAAAAGATGATCCCAAAGTTTATGACGGAAATCTTCCACATTTTTTAGATGCGGATTTAAAAAACCCATCAATTCTATTAAGGCATACGCATTCTTCTGACGTTTTTCCCTGTCTTCTAGACCAAGCAGGTATTCTACCATCTTTTGTATGTGCCGGCCGTATTCCCGTATAACCAAATGATTCCTGGTAGTATTGTACTCCATATTCTCAACACTCTTCATATAAGGCAAAAGTATTGATTAAAAGTGAAGCAAACAAGCATGGAGTATATGATGTAAGAAGTATGATGTTAGTGGTATATTATTCAGGATTTGATAAACTTTTTGCTGCAAAACCAAAAAGCGATCAATGCGCCAATACTATCTGCAACCCAATCCAGCAGATCAAAGCTTCTACCCGGGATAAAAAATCTTTGGATAAACTCCGTTGTTATTCCCCAAATGCTGGTGGCAATGGCTATTCTGATAAAGTATTGAAGGCGTTCCTTTTTACTAATATTTGACTTATAAAATGGCCAACAGAACAAACCAGTGAGCAGGCCAAATACACCGATGTGCACTACCTTATCAAAGTTTATCCCCATAAGCCAATCTATTTTGGGAATCTCTTTACCCGGAAGGCACATAAGCACCAACACAATAAAAAACCAGGCTATGCCTGGTATAAATTTTTTAAAAGATATTTTCATTGTTTCACTCTTACAATAAATTTTAAGCCACCAACTTTTCATATGCTGCTGCATCCATTAATTTTGCTACATCATCAGGATTGTCTACTGTCATCTTCACCATCCACCCTTCGCCGTAAGGATCTGTATTTACCAATTCAGGCTGGGCTTCCAGCGCAGGATTAACTTCAGTGATAGTTCCTGAAACAGGGAGAAAAAGATCGCTTACAGTTTTTACAGCTTCCACACTACCAAAAACAGTTTCGGCCGTTAATGCTTTGCCTTTTGTTTCTATTTCTACATATACAATATCGCCCAGTTCGCTCTGTGCAAACTCTGTAACACCAATGGTGGCAATATTGTCTTCTAACTTTATCCATTCATGATCTTTTGTATAACGTAAGTTTTCGGGGAAGGTCATATTTTTTTATTGAGTTTTTTAAGAGATAATTTTCAATTATACTGCAAAATAAGAATTTCTTATTTCTTACTTCTTTCTAAGAATTTTCATTTTCATTCTAATGTCATTTAGTGGACGATTATTAGTGTCACGGGAAGCACCTGCAATTTTATCAACTACTTCAAGGCCACTTTCAACTTCGCCAAAAACGGTATAGTTCATATCGAGGTGCGGAGTGCCGCCGGTGGTTTTATAAACTTCTCTATGCGCTGGGGGAAGCTTTCTTCCTTTCAACCGAAATTCTTCCACTGAATCCAATCCTTCATCAGTAAATTTTTTACCCTGCACAATATAGAACTGGCTGGCGCTGCTTGCTTTTTTAGGATTTATATCATCACCTTCCCTGGCTGCCGCCAGTACACCTTTTTTATGAAACAGGCTTGTATCAAACTCCGCAGGTACGGTGTATGACGGACCACCATTGCCAAGCAGTATCCCGGGCTTTGCATTTTTACTGGCAGGATCTCCGCCCTGAATCATAAAATTTTTTATCACCCTGTGAAAAAGTAAACTGTCAAAATAATGTTGCTTAACAAGTTTTAAAAAATTATCGCGATGCAAGGGTGTTTGATTATAAAGTCTTAGAACGATAACCCCGGAATCAGTAGTAAGTTTTACTCTAGCCCCCGAAATTTTTGAAGTAGCAGCATTGCGGGTAGAAGAACATGCAATAAAAAATGCGGGCAATAAAAGAATAGAAAAAAATTTAAGCATACGATTTTATCACAGCAGTTTATTGGTTTCAAAATACAAGAGCACATGATCTTTTAAAAAATTTTCCTGCTCTATCATATTGTAAACGGGTAATTCTTTTAGCTGGGCAAAGTGTGGCCAACCATCTTCATCACGGCCTTCCAATTCGTAATAACCGCTTTGTGATAACAAAGTACAAACAGCTATATGCATCAGGTCCTGCTTTTGTTCTTTACTAAATTTTGCAGGCATATTCCCTAATTCCTGTATGCCGATCAAAAAAAGAATCGCTTCCATGTCGGGCTTTTTGCTAAACTTCTCCATCAGCTTTGCTTCCAGTTTCCACCAGCGTAACTGAATATCCTCTTTTGCACTTTGCATCCCTCATAATTAATTGTATTTAGCATCTTTGTTTTAAAATAGATAAGATGGAGTACGCAGTTACACAAAATAATTTTACAATCTCAAGTGATAAAAACAAAATTGATATTGATTATGTTCATGAGTTTTTATCGCATTCCTATTGGTCACCCGGGGTACCGATGGAAACTGTAAAAAAAGCAATGAATGGCTCATTATGCTTTGGGGTGTATGATAATGGTAAACAAATTGGTTATGCAAGAATGGTTACTGACACTGCAACTTTTGCTTATCTCGCAGATGTTTTTATTGATGAGAATTACCGCGGTAAGGGTTTGGCAAAATGGTTGGTAACAACAATTCTTGCACATCCAGACCTGCAGGGCTTAAGAAGGATTTTATTGGCAACAAAAGATGCACATGCATTATATGAACAATTAGGATTTATCGCAATCAATAATCCCGAGCGATACATGGTGTACGATCAAAAAAATATATAAAAACAAATAGAAGTATTTTCGCAGCAAAATAAAAAGCATGTTACAGATTGCATTTATTCGCAATAATCCAGCACTTGTTAAGGAAAGATTAGCGGTAAGAAATTTTAAAGAACTGGATCTTGTTGACCAAATTATTTCTTTGGATGATGAAAGAAAAAAATTACAATTTGAGTATGACGAAACACAATCAAAAATTAATACTGCTTCTAAAGAGATAGGGCAATTAATGGGCAAGGGCGAAAAAGCTGAAGCTGAAAAAAGAAAAGAAGATGTGGCTAGATTAAAAACTTCTTTACAACCCATAAATGCAAAACTTGCAGAGATTGAAAAAACGCTACATGATGAAATCATAAAACTGCCCAACCTTCCGCATACTTCAGTTCCTGTTGGAAAAACACCTGAAGAGAATGTTGTTGTAAGAGAAGGAGGCACAAAGCCTGAATTATTTAACGGCGCTGTACCGCATTGGGACCTTGCAAAAAAATATGATCTCATCAATTTTGAATTGGGCAATAAGCTTACCGGCAGCGGGTTTCCTGTATATATAAATAAAGGCGCAAAATTGCAAAGGGCATTGATCCACTACTTTTTGGATTACAATACTGCCGCAGGCTATACAGAATATTTACCCCCGTTTATGGTGAACGCTGCAAGCGCTTACGGCACCGGGAATTTGCCTGATAAGGAAGGACAAATGTATTACATGCCTGCGGATGAATATTATATGATACCAACTGCAGAAGTTCCGGTTACCAATATTTACCGTGATGAAATTGTAAAAGAAAATGAATTACCCATTAGGATGACTGCATACACGCCATGTTTTAGAAGAGAAGCAGGAAGCTATGGAAAAGATGTACGCGGATTAAATCGTGTTCACCAATTTGATAAAGTTGAGATCATTCAATTAGTGCAGCCGGAAAAGAGTTATGAAGCTTTGGAAGAGATGGTTGCGCATGTTGAAAAATTGTTGAATGCATTGCAATTGCCTTATCGCATTCTGCGTTTGTGCGGTGGTGATATGGGTTTTACTTCTGCACTCACTTACGATTTTGAAGTGTACAGCGCAGCCCAGCAAAAATGGCTTGAAGTTAGCTCTGTAAGCAATTTTGAAAGTTTTCAAACCAACCGTATGAAGATCCGTTTTAAAAATGCTGATGGCAAAATGGAACTGGTACATTCGCTCAATGGTTCATCACTTGCGCTGCCAAGAATTGTAGCTGCGCTTTTAGAAAATAATCAAACAGAAAGTAATATTAAATTGCCTGAAGTACTACAAAAGTATTTTGGCAGTGATGTGATCAATTAATTTTTTGCATCTCTTTTATTCTCGGGTTCATTAAGTAAAACCAAACCGGGGGCACTAAACTCAATATCATACTACCAGGGTAACCGGTGGGCAGCTGTGGAGCATCATCATGATGTTGTAACAGCTGGTATTTTTTACTTGCTAAATAATGATGATCGCTGTGCCTACTTAATTCAAACAACATTAGCCTTCCTAAAATATGGTTGCTGTTCCAGCTATGTTGCGGCATTGCTCTCTCATATTTTCCCTCTGCAATTTGTTTTCGCTGCAATCCGTAATGCTCAATGTAATTAACAGTTTCCAATAACAGGATCCCAATAATTGCTGCACATAAAAAATACAGAGTAATCATCCACCCAAAGAAAAAAAGAA
>JBKJSX010000045.1:0-5697 GCA_046594375.1 Chitinophagaceae bacterium | reverse complement strand
TATAAAGATTTTGGGACGTATTCTACCGACTCGGTAGATTATCCTGACTATGCACACCCTGTTGCATGCTCGGTTGAAAATAATGAAACAGCATTTGGCATATTACTTTGCGGCAGTGCAAACGGTGTTGCTATTACTGCCAATAAACACCAGAACATTAGAGCAGCAGTTTGTTGGGGAGAAGAACTGGCTGAGCTCGCAAGAAAACACAATGACGCAAATGTTATTTGTATCCCATCGCGTTTTGTAAGGGAAGGCGATGTAGAAAAAATGATAGAAATATTTATACATACTGATTTTGAAGGCGGCCGCCATAATATGAGAAAAGAAAAAATTGCCTGCGCCACTATAACCCATTAGCAAAAGAGCAATATGCAATTTTGATCTCCGTAAAAATTATTGATTAGGATTATGAAATTTAAAAAAAGTATCTATGATGCAAAGCATCGGTTTGCAATTACAAAACGTTTACCGGCTGCTGCCGTTTGCATATTGATTATTGCTAATTGTCTTTTACCTGTTGTAACATTTGCTCAAAGTGATGATGCAGAAAAATATGCTTCAGGGATTACGTCAAAGGATCTAAAAAAACATTTAGCCATTATTGCCAGCGCAGATATGGAAGGCAGGGAAACTGCCACAGCAGGGCAGCGTAAAGCCGCAGCATATATTGAAGAACAATTTAAACAGATCGGGCTATTGCATCCTTCTCAACTCAACGGTTACCAGCAATCGTATCCACTTTTTAAAGATACTCTATTAGGTGCATCATTAAAAATCGGAAAGAATAAATACATACTAAGTAAAGATTTTTCCATTACGTCCGGCAACTCTTTGGCGCAGGAATTAAGATCTAATCAAATTGTTTTTGTTGGATACGGAATAGAGGATAAAGCTTATGATGATTATGCTGGTAAAAATGTAAAAGGAAAGATCGTGATATTTTTTACAGGAGAGCCAAAGATAAATGGCAAAGCTCTTTCATTTGGAAAGGCTAGGCGGGCTCAATGGAGATCTGATAAAAAAGCTGTATTGGCAAAACAAAAAGGCGCCGTGGCAGCATTAATTTTCAATCCAGCGGATACTGGTGAAAGACCGGTTTTAGAAATTTCAGGAAGATCGAATCTTTATTATCCTCAGCCGGTTACAGCTGAAACAGATAAAGCATCCTATGCAACAATTGTAAGTAATGTAGCAAAAAATATATTTGGAGAAGAAACTTTTTCTGAATTGATCAAAAAAGCAAATGAAGGAGAACTGCTGAATACATACAACATTATAATAAAATCCAAAACAAAATTGGAATATAAAAAAATACAAATTCAGTTCTCATCTACAAATGTTATTGGTTATTTAGAAGGCAGCGATAAAAAAGACGAGTATGTTTTTTTAACCGGGCATTACGATCATTTAGGCAAAAGAGACACTGTAATATTTTATGGAGCTGATGATGATGGCAGCGGAACAGTAAGCGTAATTGAAATGGCACAGGCATTTGCAAAAGCAAAAGCTGAAGGCCATGGCACAAGAAGAACAATTGTTTTTATGACGGTAAGTGGAGAAGAAAAAGGTTTGTGGGGTTCAGAATATTATACGGATCATCCCTTATTTCCATTAGAAAAAACAACTGTTGATCTAAATACTGATATGGTTGGACGAATTGACAGGGATAGAAAAGTTGGCGACAGCAACAACTATGTTTATGTGGTGGGTGATGATAAAATAAGTTCAGACCTTAAACCGATAAGCATCGGCATAAATAAAAAATATGTAAACCTTGAGCTGGATTATAAATACAATGATCCCAGCGACAGGGAAAGAATTTATTACAGGAGCGATCATTACAATTTTGCCAGGAAAGGAGTGCCCATTATTTTTTATTACGATGGAATGTTGAGACCGGATTATCACAGGCCAACCGATACAATTGATAAAATAAATTTTGACCTCATGGAAAAAAGAGTAAAACTTATTTTTCTAACAGCATGGGATATGGCCAACAGGGAAAACATGTTGAAGCGGGATATTCCATTGCCGGCATTGTAAAGCTACAGATCACTTCCTAAAAAAAGGTTAATACACTTACATCCGCCATCAAATGTAATGGGATTGCTGTCTTAATATACATTCATGTACTTATAAATTAAATCAATGGAGCTATTTTTGCATGGGATAGCAAAGCAATTATGAAAAACTTTTACTCCTTTATATTTTCTCTTTTTTTACTTCCAGGGTTCTCATTTGCATATAATGATACTATTCCAATTTTCAGAAGAGTATTTCATGATAAGATAATTGCAGAGCAAAACAGGGCAGATAAGATTGATGGTAAATTAGATGGCCTTATTAAAATATCAAACGTTGATGAAATAAACCTGCAGGTTACTGATGCCCTTATAAGAAAAATAAATAATCTAAAAACCGGTATTGAAAAAAATACTGCATTACCAACCAATAATGATAAGATCAGGTACCTGCGTTTTGTAGAAAATCTTGTAAAAAATTTTAATACCAACTGGAAATCACATAAGCTTGCTCCTGCTCTTGCACCGGTATTGGTAGATAATTTTACTTCTATATTAAATGCAAATATGAAAGGCGAAAATATGGCGCCGTACATAAATCAGGTTCCCTATGAAGTAGGTTTAATAAATTCAGAAATTTTTAAAGACAATATTGGCTATAAAGAAAGTCGGAAATTTTTATTTCTAAAATATTGCCGGCTGCATCCCGATAAAATTTTAGCAAGTATTGGTCCTTATATTGATGAACCTTTCGCTGATGACCTCGTAGTTACCGCTTATCAGCAAAGCCCCAGCCAGCTATATTCTTACGCACAGGCTGTTAACAGTCCACAGGGAAAACTGATAAAGCGCAATCCCGATAACAGGATAAAAACTATTGTACAATTAAGTATCCGTAAGGATGCGTTATTTTATTTTCCTTTTTTAGATGATCTTATCAGCGGAAAACAAACCATCGAAAGTATTTCAAAATATGTAGGCACAGACAGTACGAAATATGACAGTGTTGGATATTATAAATTGTTGGTGAGAACAGAAATTGATTATTACAACAGGTTGCTTCATAAAGATACTCCGGTAGCAATGCTTGGTGTAAATGGGTTAACAGATATGCTGCAAGATAGAGCTATCAAGCATTTTGTAAATCCTATTAATGATCTGCACGAGATAAGCAATCCTGCTATAAGGTTTAAAGCGCTTGCACCTTTGGATGAACAGGATCTATATTACATGATGGTGTTAGGAGAAAATGCTATTTATACCTCAAGCTATAAAAATGCTTTTGATTTTATGCTTAACCGGATGGGAGCCCAGCCACATGGAGATTCATTGCTTATGTCAGTGAATTTCGACCATTTCAAAAAGTTCATAAAGATGGCTGCAGGGTATAATAAGCTGGATACGTTTTTAAGAACAATGAGAACCAATTCTGAAATTTTAATGAGAGCATTTGTTGCCAAATTAGAAAGCTCCTCATCATTGGAAGATGCGGTTGATGTAGCGGATTCGTATGGCAGCATAAGAAATCCTGCTTTGCTAAGATCAATGTTGACCTATGTTACAGAGAATGAACAAAGGTGTACACAAAATGGTAATCCGCGTGGGCAAAAAATATATAATGTTTTAAAGATGATATTTCTTTCGGGGGATTCAACAAATCATATTGATCTCTCAAAAGAAATAGGAATTCCACCTGTGTACACAGTAGATTATAATAAGCTGGCAGCTGATAGTACCGGCAGAATTATTCAACAGGTATTTTTTTATGGAGATAAAGACGGAAAGGAATCTTTTGCAAGCTATAAGCAATCCTTTCAAAATCCTGATTGGAAAATTGTCGAGAAAAAACAGTGGATAGAAATTAAATCCGTAAAGGGTAAACCTATATGGATATTTGCTAACCTGCCATTGGATAATGAAACTGATAAAGATGCCGATGCCCAAACTGCTCTTATTGATTATCTTGATATAAATAATTTAAGGCCAGCGATTGTTATTCATCGTGGGCATAGCTATCATTTAAAATATACCATTGAGCAATTACCTGAATCAGCTAAAATAATTATGCTTGGTTCGTGCGGAGGGTATAATAATTTAAAACAGATATTAGATTATGCTCCCGATGCACACATCATATCTACCAAACAAATCGGTGCAAGAGATGTAAATAAGCCCATTATCGAAGCAATGAATAATACATTGCGTGCCGGTAAAAATATTGACTGGCGGGATATGTGGGGAAATCTTGAAATACTCTTTACAAAAATGGGAAGGGATAAAAAAGATTTGTTTGATGATTATATTCCACCTCACAAAAACCTTGGAGCATTATTTATTAAAGCTTATTCAAAAGCAGGAACGCAATGATTTGTCTGAACCATGATTTTTAGGATTAAAAGATTTTAGGATTAGGAACTTAAACTATTGGATAGTTTACTATTTATTCAATCTTCTCCATATCCTCCCCCGTGGGGGGAGATAGAGGGGGCTTTCTTTCATCTTTCACGCCTAAATTTGTTGAATGCCGGCTAAGAAAATTGGGAAAAAAATATTTGATCTTACGCAGCTTAAAAAAGTATTTCGATTTGCTGCGCCGTACCGTAAAAAAATATATGCTTCCATTTTTCTTTCCATTTTCCTGGCAATAATATCTCCTCTTCGTCCATTTCTTATTCAATACACGGTAAATAATTTTATAAAAGACCGTGATACTTACTGGCTGATCCTGATAACAGTGATCCAGATCGGGATGCTTTTATTTGAGACAGCTCTTCGGTTTTATTTTACATTTATCACAGCATGGCTGGGGCAATCAGTAATAAAAGATCTGCGGGTAAGTGTTTATAAAAAAGTGCTTGGCTTAAATCTTTCCCAATTTGATAAAACACCTATCGGTACTTTAACAACAAGAACGGTAAATGATGTGGAATCTATCAACGATATTTTTTCTGACGGGCTGATCCCCATCATTGCAGACATACTTTCTATCATCTCTATTTTATGCTTTATGTTTTACGTGGATTGGCGACTGGCATTGGTAAGCCTTACGCCATTTCCCATTATAATAATTGCCACTTATTTTTTTAAAGAAACCGTGAACAGGTCTTTTATTGCAGTGCGTAATGCTGTTGCTAATCTTAATGCTTTTGTACAGGAGCATATTACTGGAATGGCAGTGGTGCAGGCTTTCGCCGTGGAAGATAAAGAGTATAAAAAATTTAAAAAGATAAACAAAGAGCATCGAAATGCAAACATCAGGGCAATACTTGCTTATTCAGTATTTTTTCCTGTTGTAGAAATTGTACTTGCATTTTCAACAGGGCTATTGGTTTGGTGGGGCGCTAATAATTCTTTTAATGCAGGTGTAATCATTTCGTTTATTATGTACCTGAATTTATTGTTCAGGCCACTGCGGGTGATAGCAGATAAATTCAATGTTCTGCAAATGGGTATGGTGGCAAGTGAGCGTGTGTTTAAGGTTTTGGAGAACGAAGATTTTATTCCCATTTCAGATAATGAAATTACTTCTCATAAAAAATTGAACGGCAAAGTTCAATTTGAAAAAGTGTGGTTCGCCTATAATGATGAGCAATTCGTACTAAAGGATATTTCGTTTACTATTCAATCCGGGGAAACACTAGCGATTGTAGGGCACACGGGTAGCGGAAAAACT
>JBKJSX010000134.1:0-7286 GCA_046594375.1 Chitinophagaceae bacterium | reverse complement strand
GAATAGCATCAAAATCTTTAAAAATTTTTTCTGTTTGGTTTACCAAAAGCCTTCTTACCTGCTGGGCTTTAGTAAAATAAGCGTCATAATAACCAGCACTTAAAACAAAAGTGCCTAACATTATCCTCCGCTTAACTTCTTTTCCAAAGCCCTTTGTACGGGTTTTGGTATACATCTCTGTAAGATCTATACCCGATGCATCTCTATAGCCATAACGAACACCATCATAACGCGAAAGGTTGCTGGATGCTTCAGCCGTTGCTAAAACATAATAAGCAGGAACAATATAATCCAACAATTCAAAATCAACTCCTTTTACTTCGTGTCCATCAGCTTGTAACTTTTCAATCAGTGATTCTATATTTTGTTTTATTTCAAGGTCAAGAGAAGGATGGTCGAGTGCATTTTTTAAATATGCAATTTTATACCTTGCATTATTATCGGGTGAGGGATTAAAATTTTCTAACTTTTTATTTGAAACCGTACTGTCGTAATCATCTTCTCCTGAAATAACTTCTAAAACTGTAGCAACATCTTCGATATTATTTCCAAAAATCCCGATCTGGTCAAAAGATGAGCCATAAGCAATTAACCCATGTCTTGACACTCTTCCGTAGGTAGGTTTTAAACCAATTATACCGCAAAAATCTGCGGGTTGCCTTACTGAACCACCTGTATCACTGCCGAGGCTTACCATACACATGCCTGCCTGCACTGCTACTGCTGAACCACCGGAAGAGCCACCGGAAACCTTTGTTTCATCCAAAGCATTTAATACTTTTCCATAAGCAGAATTTTCGTTTGTGCTGCCCATTGCAAATTCATCGCAATTACAATTGCCAATGATAATTGCATCTTCAGATAATAATTTTTCTACTGCTGTGGAACTATAAACTGAAGTAAATTCTTTTAAAATATTGGATGCAGCACTTATTTTGTGGCCTTTATTACAGATAACATCTTTGATGGCAACAACAACTCCATGAAGTTTCCCTAACGGATCTCCGTTATTTCTTTTTATATCTAATGCCTTCGCTCTTTGTGTACTTTCTTCGGTATAAACCTCAATAAAAGCATTAAGATGTTTTGATGCTTCTATCTTTTTAAGAAAATATTTTAATGCATGTTCACAACCGTTTTTATCGCTTGCAAGTTGCTTCTGGTATTGTTGTATAGTTTTGTCTTGATACAATTTATGAGAGGATACTAATAAAAACCGGCTGAAGTGCCAGACAATCCAAATAGATATCGAACACTTCAGCCGGATAGATATTTAAAATAATTATTTAGGCAATTCCGTTTGCAACTGCGATTGCTGCGCCTGCTGCACTTTTGCCTGTGCCTGTGATAATTTTTCCTGCGCCTGCTTTAATTCAAGTTCGGCGTCCTGTTCTTTTTTATCCTTGTCACTCATACCGGCTTCGATCTCATTTTTTACATTTGTTTTGGCATCGTTAAATTCACGAACGCCGCGACCAATGCCTCTCATAAGATCAGGAATTTTTTTACCTCCAAAAAATAATAAGACAACTAAAAGTATCAATATCCATTCAGAGCCGCCTGGCATGGAAAGAAGAAATGTGTTTAAAAATGTAAGTAGCATAATTTTAAAATTAGAAGTTCAAAGATACAGTATTTTGAATAGTGGATTTATAGATGTACTAAAATATAAATCGTTTAATTACTTACCTAAAATTTAAAAAAATACTGGATAATTATTTTATATAAGTTTTGCGGCATTTTGATTTTCCGTTTGCAGCTTCATAAGGAGAAATTCCGCGGGAGCAACTTCCTAAAATGAGCGCCAAAAATATTGCAATGATCAGTGATTTTTTCATGGGTTTTGAGTGTTAGTGGAGGTCAATATTAAATAAAAAACCGGAAGCCTCATAGCTGCCGGTTAAATATTATAATTCTATTAAGATTATTATTTCATTCTTTTTTCCTTGATGCGGGCGCTCTTACCACTTCTTTCACGGAGGAAATACAATTTTGCACGGCGTACTTTACCAACTTTATGCAATTGAATGCTATCAATATTGGGAGAAAATACAGGGAACAAACGCTCAACACCTATACCATCACTTATTTTACGTACGGTAAATGTTGCAGTGCCACCTTCTCCTTGGCGCTTTATAACATCTCCTTTAAAACTCTGGATGCGCTCTTTAGTGCCTTCCTGAATTTTATAGTTAACAGTTATATTATCACCTGCTTTAAATTTTGGCAGTTCTTTTTTTACAGTTAGTTGTTCGTGAACAAAGGCTATTGCATTCATGACTTTTATTTTAAGAGCGCAAAGGTAATGAAAACTTTATTATCTAGCCACGTTTACGGCTCTCTTTTCTCTTATTACTGTAACTTTTATTTGTCCTGGGTAAGTCATTTCCGTTTGAATTTTTTGAGCAATCTCAAAACTTAACTTATCGCTATCACCATCCGACACTTTATCAGCTTCTACAATTACTCTTAATTCTCTACCTGCCTGGATAGCATACGCCTTTTCCACACCTGGATAAGCTAAAGCCAGGTTTTCAAGATCCTTAATACGCTGTAGATATTGTTGCATTATTTCCCTTCGTGCTCCCGGCCTTGCACCACTCATGGAATCACATGCCTGAACTATGGGAGAAATAACATATTGCATTTCTACTTCATCGTGATGAGCGCCAATTGCGTTGCACACTGCAGGATTTTCACCATATTTTTCTGCCAACTTCATTCCAAGCAGTGCATGACTTAATTCAGTTTCTTCATCAGGCACTTTACCTATATCATGTAAAAGACCTGCACGTTTGGCAAGTTTTGCATTCATACCAAGTTCAGCAGCCATTATTCCGCATAGGTTCGCTACCTCACGGCTATGCATTAATAAGTTTTGGCCATAAGAAGAACGGAAACGCATCTTTCCGACTATACGAACAAGTTCTTTATGAAGACCATGAATACCTAGCTCAATTACTGTGCGTTCCCCAATTTCAATAATTTGATCTTCTAATTGTTTACGGGTTTTTTCAACCACTTCCTCAATACGTGCCGGATGAATACGTCCATCTGTTACCAGGCGCTGCAAAGAGAGCCTTGCGATCTCACGGCGTAGCGGATCAAAGGATGAAAGAATGATCGCTTCAGGGGTATCATCAACAATAAGATCTACGCCGGTAGCGGCTTCTATAGCACGTATATTTCTGCCTTCACGGCCAATGATCGAACCTTTTATTTCATCGCTTTCAAGATTGAAAACAGTTATCGCATTTTCAATTGCCTGCTCCGCTGCTGTACGTTGTATGGTTTGAATAATTAATTTTCTTGCTTCTTTGTTTGCCCTCAACTTGGCATCATCAATTATTTCCTGTTGAATGCTAAGCGCCTGGGAATGTGCTTCCTGTTTCAGGCTTTCGATTAACTGCGCCTTTGCTTCTTCTGCAGAAAGGCCAGCAACTTTTTCAAGCTTTCGGATGTGTTCTTCCTGGTGCTTTTCAAGTTCGGTGCGTTTGATATTTACTACTTCGGTTTGGCGGGTAAGATTTTCTTTAATAAGCTCATTATCCTTAATTATCTTGGCAATACCCTGGTCT
The DNA here is from genome assembly GCA_046594375.1 of Chitinophagaceae bacterium. GTDB lineage: Bacteria > Bacteroidota > Bacteroidia > Chitinophagales > Chitinophagaceae > Ginsengibacter. The sequence goes on along the minus strand of JBKJSX010000134.1, from coordinate 3,708 downwards.
TTCTGGTTTATGGCTTGCTCTTTTTGTTTTAGCCTGTTTTCAGCTTCACTTAATTTTTGGTTACGTTGAAACACTTCTTTATCATGATCAGCTTTTAGTTGAACAAAGTTTTCTCTTGCTTCAAGGAGTTTTTCTTTTTTTAATGTTTCAGCCTGTGTTTTTGCGTCGGAAATAATTTTTTGAGACTGTTGATCTGCTTCTTCTAACTGTTTTTTTGTATTTTTAGCAAAGAGGAATTTACCCAGTAGAATACCCACTATTAAAGCGGCAGCACCAATTATTATTGGAAGTATTTGTGTCATTTGTATTTAATGTTTTTAAACGGTTCATAATCTTTTTCTACTTAATACACTCATATTCAAATGAGAATCGTGTTAGAAACGAAGGTAAATAAAAACTGTGTAAATCTGTGATAACCTGATTTGCGTTATAAAGCCTTTTCTATTTGGTGCTCTATGCCAGATAATATTTTTTCGAATTCACTTTCCATTTGCTTATTGTTTCCATCGGATGCAGCCTGGGTGGCATACCAAATTAAGACCATAGCAATGTAATCCTGCATGTCTTTTCCGGCAAACTGGGTTTTGAATTCAATTATTTTGTCGTTGATTATTTTTAAGGTTTTCCGAATTATCTCTTCATCCTTAGGCAGGCTTTTTATGCGATAGGTTCTGTCGCCGATTAGAATATTTATTGGTATAAGTTGTTCGTCCATATTATTCACTTAACAGTCCTATACATTTATCAATTTCCTTTATGTATTGGTTAATTCGTTTTTCAAATTCTTTTTTATCGGCTTCTGTCATTTCACCGGAAGATGCTTTTAAAATATTTACCTTTTCATCAAGCTCATACAATTTTGTTTTATAATTTTCTTCTTTTTGAGTGAGTTTTTTCACTTCCTCCTTTAAATGACCATTCTCTTTTTTTATAGAAGCATGGTTTTTTAATAACTGCTGAAGTTTTTCGTTAACTGTTTTTATATATGCTTCAAGATTATTCATGTGGAGGTTCTTATTTCAGCACCTAATTCTTTTTGATAAGATACAATTATTTTATTCATCATACTATCAATCTCTTTATCTGTAAGTGTTTTTTCTTTATCAGAAAAAGTAAAGCTAACGGCAAGAGATCTTTTATCGTGTCCTAATTTTTCACTCTCAAAAATATCAAACAATTTAATGTTAACCAGTTTGGAAATATTTAAACCCAGGGTTAAGTTTTCTACACTTTGATACAGAACAGCTTTATCCAGTATCATCGAAATATCTCTCTGCACTTCAGGATATTTTGATATTTCTGAAAATTCGATCTTTAGATTTTTAGCAAGTGCAGTCAACTTTGCCCAATGTATGTCTGCAAAAAACACCAGTTGTTTTATTGAGAATTGTTCCAGTTTATTTTTGGTAACGGGATTTATTTGTGCAACCAATTTGTCTTTGATAAAAGCAGTAAGAGAAAACCCCGAAACTTTAAAACTTATATTTTTAAAACCGGATAATTTAAATAATTTTTCGCAAACACCTTTTACATAATACACATCTGATTTAATTTCTTTATCTCTCCATCCAACTTGATTTTTATTCCCGGAAACATATAAACATAAATGTTCTTCTTCATCATAGGTGTGGGGAAATGAAACCGAATAGGATTTTCCAAATTCAAACAGCAGAAGGTTATTGTTTTTATGATTGATATTATGTGCTACACATTCCAATGCTGTTTCTAAAAGTGACGGCCTCATTATATCCAATTCAACACTTAAATTATTCAACAGCTTTACCGTGGATGATAAAACTTTTTCTGTAAAGTAAGCGCTACTGGTTATTGAGTTGGTAAGAATTTCTGAAAAGCCAAGCCCTATTAAATTATTTGCAATTTTTTCTTTGTATGCAGCTTCAAATTCTTCTGTTTCCACGGCAGGTGCGATTGTTATGGCAGGTGGTATTTCAACATTATCATATCCGTCTATCCGCATTATTTCTTCAATAATATCTGCCGGCAAACTAATATCCGGTTTGCTAAAAGGTACTGCAACACGAATGTCATCCAGTCCTTCTTTTAGTATCTCAAAATCCATGCTTTGTAAAATATTTTTTATTGTATCAGGATGATAATTTTTTCCGCTGATTTTTTTGAGGTAATGATTTTTTAAAACAACTTCCGTTTTCTCCTTCGGGTGAGGATACACATCAACGATATCAGATGCTATTTCACCTCCGGCAATTTCTTTTATCATCACTGCAGCTCTTTTAAGAACAATTACCGTATGGCTGATGTCAACACCTTTTTCAAAACGGCTTGATGCATCTGTTCTTAAATTATGCCGCAAAGAAGTTCTTCTTATAAACTTTGGATGAAACCAGGCACTTTCTAAAAAAATATTTTTTGTGGTTTCTTTTACACCGCTTTTAATTCCACCGAAAACACCACCAAAACACATTGGTTCTTCTTCTCCATTGCATATCATAAGATCTTCTGCATGCAATTTTCTTTCTTTCTCGTCAAGGGTTATAAAAGATGTTCCTTCCGCAAGATTTTTTACAATTATTTTTCCCCCTTTTATTTCATCGGCATCAAAAGCATGTAATGGTTGTCCTGTTTCATGAAGAATAAAATTAGTAATGTCAACAATATTATTGATAGGTCTTACACCAATACTTTTTAATTTTTGCTGCAGCCATTCCGGGCTTTCTGTAACTCTAATATTATTTATACTTACTCCAGAGTAACGCTGGCAAGCCTCTTTATTTTCTATACTTACATCAATGAGGGATGTATTTTTATCAACTCTGAAATTATTTTTAAAAGGAAATTTTACGGGTGCACTTTTTTTATTATGGTGAGATAAAAAAGCAAACACATCTTTTGCCACACCAAGGTGGCTCATTGCATCCATCCTGTTGGGAGTAATACCTAATTCGAATACCCAATCAGAATAAGGAGTAAAGTATGCCGATGCTGTATTGCCAACCTTAGCATTTGCAGGTAGAACAAGAATGCCTTCATGGCTTTCACCCAGTCCCATCTCATCTTCAGCGCATATCATTCCTTCGCTTTCGCAACCGCGAATCTTTACCTTATTTATTGTTAATGACTCACCCTTTAAAGGGTATAATGTAGTGCCAACTGTTGCTACAACAACTTTTTGCCCTAAAGCAACATTGGGTGCCCCACAAACAATTTGCAGAACTTCTGCACCGGTATTTACTTTTGTAAGCGACAACTTATCAGCTTCGGGATGCTTTGTGCATTCCATCACTTCGCCAATTACCAATCCTTCCAAACCACCTTTCACTTCTTCATATTTTTCAAGAGTCTCTACCTCAAGTCCTACAGAAGTTAAGATGGTACTTATTTTTTCAGGTTCAGGTATCTCCACGATGTATTCACTAAGCCAATTGTAACTGATTTTCATTCTATATTAATTATAACCTTTTTCAAAAATAAGGAAGATGAATTTAAAGGCTTAAAATGGTTTTTCGCAATACTTCCCCATAACAAATAAAAAGAATCCGCTCACACAAAATTGGTATTATTTTTCTTCACCTAACTTTGTGAATAACATTGGAGGATGGACGGAAAAAAAAATTATTTTGTGGAGAAACTTAATTTTAGTGTTAATAACCTGAGTAAAATGAGGAAATCTAAGTGGGCAGCAGTTTGAATAACTTAAGGATAAAGTCTTTATTTTTTTTAAAAATTTCT
>JBKJSX010000081.1:0-23152 GCA_046594375.1 Chitinophagaceae bacterium | reverse complement strand
TTCTACTTTTTTTTGTGTAGTGCCAACGCAGCAAAAGATAATATCTCCTATTCCAAAATTGTCGGCGTATTTTTCTGTGTCATCAAAGTCTACAATTATCTGCTCTAATTTTGGATGCTTTAATCCCAATGATCTTCTTACCAAAACTCTTACCATACTGAAATATTCATCATGAAGCATTTGTTCTACAAGATGATTACCTATTAACCCTGATGCCCCAATAATCACCGCTGTCTGTTCGTTCATATTTACTATTTTGCTGTTGATTATGCAAGCGCTACAAAATTATTCGCTGAAAAATTATAATACATTCGGTATTGATACGTATGCCAAATACTTCGCTGCCTTTACTTCTATTGATGATCTGAACATTTTACTTTCCATGCATGAGTCACAACTTACAACACTTATCCTTGGTGGAGGCAGTAATATATTATTTACAAAAAACTATGATGGGCTTGTATTAAAAAATAGTATTGAAGGAATTCACACTGTTCATGAAGATGAAGATCACATATATGTAAAAGCGGGCGCAGGGGAGAACTGGCACAAGTTTGTAATGAATTGTATAAAAAATAATTTTGCAGGAGTTGAAAATCTTTCATTGATCCCGGGAAATATTGGTGCTTCTCCGATGCAAAATATCGGCGCTTATGGTGCGGAGATAAAAGATGTATTTCATTCTCTTGATGCATTTCATTTAAAAGAAAAAAGAATTATTAATTTTTCCACAAACGACTGTGGATTTGGTTACCGTGAAAGTATTTTCAAAACAAAATTTAAAGACCAATTTGTTATCCTGAATGTTACCTACAGGCTTAACAAAAAACCTCAATACAACATTCAATATGGTGCAATTAAAGAAGAATTAGAAAAGATGAATGTTACAGAACTCAGTATTCAAGCCATTTCGCAGGCAGTTATAAATATCCGAAAAAGTAAACTGCCAGATCCAAAAGTAATTGGCAATGCAGGAAGTTTTTTTAAAAATCCTGAAATAACAAAAGATCAATTTGTAGTTCTGGAAACTCAATTCGAAAATTTGCAAACTTATCCACTTGATAACGGAAATGTAAAGCTTGCTGCAGGCTGGCTTATTGAGCAATGCGGCTGGAAAGGCTTTAGAAGGGGAGATGCAGGTTGCCATGAAAAGCAGGCGTTGGTAATAGTAAATTATGGCAATGCCTCAGGTAGGGAGATATATGATCTTGGTGAAGAAATAAAACAAAGTGTAAAAGAAAAATTTGATGTGGAGTTAGAGAGAGAGGTGAATATTGTTTGATAAAGATTGATACCCCTTTTATTTTCTCATATAAAAATTATAGTATTCCGGTACATACTTAATGCCATCGATCTTTAAAGAATTTATTGGATTTATACATTGAACTTTATCGGGACAAGGCAATGAAACCTGCGGACTAACGATATCGCTTATTTTAAAAATTCTATTTACCCCTGGCAGGAAAAATATCCAATCGTAATTAGCACTGAAAGAAAAATTACCCACACGTGCAGGAAAACTTATTGTGTCATTACTTTTTTTAATGCTGAAGGCATTGGTTTCAGTAAAAAATGCTGTATCAATAAGCGAAAGGAAATTGGAGTTTTTTACGTATTTCCTAACAATTATTGTATCCACATCAGCTTTGTCAAAAAGAATAAAGTTTGGAGAAAGGACACTGTCTATACATGGACACTTTCCACATGAGATAAAAAAAAATAAAAATAGGAATGATAAAAATTTATAAATAACCGACACAATAAGTTTTTGAGAATTATATAAATTTCAACTTTTACTATTTAAAATCTTCATCATCCAATTCTTCTTCACTAAAAGAACGAGGACCAAGATTCAACATGCTTCCCATAAGATCTTTAAATTCAATTTTACCTTCAACAACTTTTTTGCTAATTAGAGAGTGTGTTGCCAGTCCGTGCAAAACAAATTCCATAAGCAATGCATTTTCTTTTGCATTGGCGTTAGGAAAATATTTTTTTACAAGACCATACAAGCCATCTACTTTATACAACAATTCAACTTTATCATCATCTTTACTTTCAAAAAAAACATTCAGATGATTGCCTGCATCAAACCAACGCGTAATGCCACGGTAAGGATTTTCATCTGCAACACCCGGAGTTGTTTTTTTCTTTTTAAATGTATCAGGATTAGGAAAATATTTTGCGAACTGTGTACGTATGGCTTTCTCCATTAAATTATAAGCGACCTGGTATGGACCTTCCTGCTCACCTTCATACACTAATTCTATTTTACCGGTGATGGAAGGAATAATCCCTGTAAGATCGCTTATCCAAACCTGGGTTTCTTTTTCTTTGTTAATGATTGCCCGTCTCTCGGCTGCACTCACCGCATTCTCATACGCAGCAATGGTAAGCCTTGCACTAACACCACTTTTTTTATCAACGTATTCGCTTGCTCTTGCTTCAAAGGAAACCTGCTCTATCAAACGCTTTACAAGGTCGCTCACTTTTACTCTTTTAGTTTGTTCATCATGCAACTCAGCTTCCTGTTCAGTTATTAAAAGCGATGTTTCAATTGATGAAGGATAGTGTGTTAGTATCTGGCTTTCTATCCTGTCTTTTAATGGCGTAACAATTGCGCCACGATTTGTGTAATCTTCAGGGTTAGCCGTAAAAACAAATAAAATATCAAGGGGCAATCTTAATTTAAAGCCTCTTATCTGCAGATCACCTTCTTCTAAAATATTAAAAAGAGAAACCTGTATCCTTGCCTGCAGATCTGGCAATTCATTTATTACGAAAATGCTGCGGTTGCACCGGGGAATGATTCCATAATGGATCACTCTTTCATCAGCATAATTTAATTTTAAGTTGGCTGCTTTTATAGGATCGATATCACCGATAAGATCAGCAACACTAACATCAGGTGTTGCCAGTTTTTCTCCAAAGCGTTCGCTGCGATGCAGCCATTCTATTGGCGTTTCATCTCCTTTTTCTTCCAAAAGATTTTTTGCATAGCGACTTAATGGTGCAAATGGATCGTCATTAACTTCACTTCCTTCTACAATGGGTATGTATTCGTCCAACAGATCTATCATCTGCCTTGCCATTCTTGTTTTTGCCTGTCCCCGCAGACCGAGGAACAAAATGTTATGACGAGACAACAATGCTCTTTCTGTATCAGGAATTACTGAATCTTCATAACCAAGTATCCCTGGAAATGTAACTTCTTTTTTGCTGATTTTTTTGATAAGGTTTGCACGAATCTCTTCTTTGATACTTTTAGAAACGTATCCGCTTTTTTTTAATTCGCCTACTGTTTTAATTGTTGCATGAACCATGATTTGGGTGGATTTATAGATTAATTGTCTGAACCATGATTTGGGTGGATTATTAGATTAATAAGATTCACCAAAATCATTTAAAACATAATTTATTTATTTACAAAGATTGCTTCTTTAAACTTTTGATTTTCTATTCTTTTAAACTGGAGGCTGATAGATCCAAAGTTCAGAAGTAATCCAACCTGCATATTGTAAGCTTCAAGATAATTTTTTGCTTGTGCTAAATGAACATTTTCTAATTGAATGATCGCTTTTAATTCTACCATTATTTTATTCTCTACAAAGAAATCAACTCTTCTTTCACCAATTTGCCTTGCTTTATAGTAAACCGGCATACTTAATTCTCTTGAAAATTTAAGACCAGAATCTTCCATTTCAATTTCCAAAGCTCTTTGATAAATAACTTCCTGAAATCCGTTACCAAGCGCAGCATGCACCTTCATAGCTGCACCGATTATTTTTTCGGTTACCTCTTTGTATCTATATTCAGTTTGCGACATTGTCTTGAACCACGATTTGGGTAGATTAATTGATTAATGGGATTAGTGATATTATTTATATTGGTAATTGTTATTATTATAATTTTTCTCATTGATTCTTTTTGATCTCCCCAAATCATGGTTCAGATATAATCTTTTTAATCTCCCCAAATCATGGTTCTAGAAAACTAATAAACTGTTTTTCTTTTCCCGCTTTCAAAATCTTTAAAAATAAATGCACCAAGCCTGTCGAGAGATGCAAAGAATGCTTTACCATTATTTGTTTCGGTAAATTCTGTTACAAAGCGCTGCAGGTATGGGTCGCTGGCTATCATAAATGTGGTGATAGGGATCTTTAATTTTTTACACTGCGCTGCAAGATTCATGCACCTGTTTAAAATTCGCCTGTCAACGCCGAAACTATTTTTATAGTATCGCTTACCAACTTTTAAACAGGTTGGCTTGCCATCTGTTATCATAAAAATTTGTTTGTTGGGATTTTTTCTTTTTCGCAGCGTATCCATCGCAAGTTCCAAACCCGCAACTGTGTTTGTGTGGTAAGGCCCCACCTGTAAATAAGGAAGATCTTTTATTTCTATTGACCATGCATCGTTGCCAAACACTACAATATCCAAAGTGTCTTTAGGGTATTTTGTAGTGATAAGTTCACTTAATGCCATCGCCACTTTTTTTGCAGGCGTAATTCTATCTTCTCCGTATAATATCATGGAATGAGAAATATCTATCATCAAAACTGTAGATGTTTGAGCTTTAAAATCTGTCTCCCTAATTTCAAGATCATCCTCATGCATTTTAAAACTGTCAACGCCATGGTTGATCTGTGCATTACGGATTGATGCTGTGAAATCAATTTGCTCTAAGGTATCACCAAATTGAAAAGGTCTTGTTTCTGGATTCATTTCATCGCCGCCGCCTGGCTTGAATGTATTATGATTTCCCTGCTTTGTTTTTTTTAGCTTGCCGAAAATTTCTTCAAGGCTTTTCTTTCTTATTCCCTGTTCTGTTTTTGGGGTTATTTTTATTTCGCCTGTTTGTTTATTGTCGTCAATGTATCCCTTGTCTTTAAGGTCTTCAATAAAATCACCGATACCATATTCTTCATTGGTAAGGTCATATTCCTTATCCAACTCTGTGAGCCAGCTTAGTGCTTCTGCAACGTCACCACTTGTGTAAGTAAGCAGTTGCATAAATGCATCAAGCAATTTTTCAAAAGATGATTTTGCATTTTGATTGGGATCGTATTTAGAAAAATCATGACCGAGCATAAAAAAATTTCTGATTTATTAATTTCTGATTTGAGATTGTCATCAACCTTTATCGAAATGTAAATTTACGAAAGAAATATTCTTTAAGTTTTACCCCTTTTAAAAAAAAACCCTGCTCCAAACCAGGAACAGGATCTTACAAAAAAAGTATATGATAGTTATTTCTTTTTTGGATTTACAGCATCAGCCTTGTTCGTATCTTTTAGCTTTGGTAAATTATTGATAACCTGTTTCTGATTTTCAGGATTAAGAATTGGCGCAGGCGTTGTAAAAAACTGCTGCATTTGTTGTAATTGCTGTAATATCTGCATGCACCTTTGGTTATCGTTAGCCAATGCTCCCTGTTTATCTTCATCAAGTGAATTAAAATAGGCCATCTCCTGTTCAAGATCTTTACGAATACTGCCATACACTTTATTTGCCAACAGCGTATCGCCTGCCTTATAAGCTGCCAAAAGAAATTGCCCTGAAATTTGATTGTGCCTTTGATCGCGGGAAACCATTCCGTAAGGAAAGTTCTCCTGCAGCATCATCTTATCACACTTTTCCAATAATTTTTTAGCATCTCCTTTTCTTTCATTATCTGCTAAGTTAATTGCCGTTAATGCATATTGCATCCTGATTGTATTAAGATGCCTGCGGTTTTCCTCGTCATAATAAACCCCATGCTTATCAGCATTGCCAAATACGAATTTGTTGAGCATTTTATCTACCGCCCAATTGCGGTTAACCTCACTGTTTAGGAGGGGAACAAGGCGATAGGTTAAACCATCTGTTCTTAAATATTTTCCAAAGCCCAGTTCATCATACGGCGAAGTAAAATAAATAGGACGTTTCCATTTATTAGCTGCGATAATGTTAAGTATGGCTGCATCATTTTTACCAATAACATTTTTGGGAAGCGTGAAGTCGAGCTCATTTAAAACACTGTCATCAACGTTTACTGTTCCATTTTTATGAACAACATTAAGGTCAACAGGAATCTTTACATTTTTTGTCGGGTAAATATTGAGATATTCTTCCTGCCCCTGCGGTAAATACATTCTTACCGGATCATCGCTTCCTGCATATTCTTTAAGTAATGTATCAAGGCTCATTGGTTTGGTTTGATCAACAGTGGCTCCCGGCAATTCGCCAAAAAAATAAACCGCATCTCTTTTACTTCCTAATATCTGATCAGCAGTCCAGATAAGATCAATAGGTTCACTTTGATTTACTTTATATCTTAATTGATTAATGTACCAATCTGTTCCCAGCAAACTGGAATTGATAACCCGGATATCCCTGCGAATACCTTCTACTTCCTGAGCATACCATAAAGGATAAGTATCATTATCACCAAAGGTGATAAGAATTGCATTGGGTGCACAGCTTTCTAAGTAATCAATCGCAAGATCTCTTGCTAAAACTTTTTTACTCCTATCATGATCATCCCACTCCTGGCTTGCCATTAAAACAGGAATTGCCAATGTACACACACCTGCGGCAACATAGCCGGCAATTTTGTTTTCCATTACTTTATTAAGCAATTCTTTTACATATAATACACCAATGCCTATCCATATAGCAAATACATAAAACGAACCTACATAAGCATAATCCCTTTCACGTGGCTGATTGCCCGCCTGGTTAAGATAAAATACAATCGCAAATCCAGTAAAGAAAAATAGCAGCCCTGTTACCAATGCATCTCTTTTATCTTTTTTATATTGATAGATTAATCCAAGTATTCCTAAAATTAATGGCAGTGCAAAAAGATTATTGTTTGCCTTGTTGTGTTTTAAACTATCAGGCATTTTACTTTGATCGCCCAGCCTAATATTATCAAGAAAAGAAATTCCTGTTTTCCAGTTTCCATCTCTTCTGTTACCAACATCTATACCCTGTATGTCATCCTGCTTGCCGGCAAAGTTCCACATAAAATACCGCAGGTACATCCAGTTGGTCTGGTAACCAATAGCAAATTTTATGTTATCACCCATTGTAGGCTTTCCTGAGTAGGCGCCGGATTTAGGATCTCTTGAAACATTATCGGTAAAGCCAAGATAATAATCTGCATGTCCCTGGTCGTTGCTTGCATCCCACATTCTTGGGAACAAATGTTTATCATCAGCTCCATATTCAGTTTCATATCTTCTTCCTTTCTTCTCGTATTTGTCTTTACCTTTTACATATGTATCAACAGCTTTTTGTTCTGTTACTTCTGATGTAAAATCCTGTCCATACAAAATTGGCCAATCACCATATTGCTCACGGCTTAAATAACCAACAAGACTTACAGGATTATCAACATTAAACATATCGACTGATGGATCAGCATTCGAACGGATAAGTGTTGTATAATAAGTAGAGAAGCCAAGAAGAACAAAGGCAAAGCTCCACATAGCTAATTTTAAAAAGTTCCAGTTCTTCCTGTTCGCAATTCTAATTGTAAAAAAAATAATAACAGCTAATAAAAGAAAGAAAAAGCTAAACCCGAAGAAGAATGGCATTCCAAAAGAGTTTTTGAACAGGATATCAAATTGACCGGCTAATTTAATTGTCCATTGTATCATCGGAATCTGTACGATGCCTGTAATAAAACAACCAATTATAAAAGCATAAATAGTGCCCCTGGTTGTAACCTTATACTTTTTAAAATAGTAAATCATTACAATTGCAGGGATGGTAAGAATATTTAACAAGTGAACTCCAACTGCTAAACCAATCAGGTAAAATATCAAAATTATCCAGCGGTCTGCTCTTGTAAAATTTCCTTTGATACCTTCTTTTTGTTCCTGAGTTATTTCATGTTCCCATTTCAACATTGCCCAAAATACAATGGCAGTAAAAAAAGATGACAAAGCATACACTTCTCCTTCAACAGCGCTGTACCAAAACGAATCAGAAAAAGTATAAGCAAGCGCACCAACAACACCTGCCGCCATTATGCTAAAAAGTTGGTTATTGCTTACTACATCAGCATGATTTTGTACTATCTTTCTTGCAAAGTGTGTAATGCTCCAGAATAAAAATAAAATAGTGAACCCACTTGCTAATGCACTCATTGTATTTACGCCAACCGCTGCATGATGTGCGTCCAGAGGAATAGTAAATAACCTGCCAAGCAGTACAAATAACGGCGCCCCCGGCGGATGTGGAATTTGTAATTTATAAGCACTGGAAACAAATTCTCCGCAATCCCAAAAACTGCCGGATGCTTCCATGGTCATTAAATACACTGTGGAGGCAATAAGAAAAACGGCCCAGCCCGTAATATTGTTGATCTTTTTAAAGCTCATAGTTCGGTTTTATAAAAGAGCAGCAAATATAAAACTATGATGCATAGAAATACACTGGCTAATTTATTTTGTTGAAAAAGGATTGTTAATTGAAGTTCATGGATCATGGGTGATAGTTCATGGTTGATGGTTCATGGTTTATAGCTTGGCAGTGCTGCTTTTACCATGAACGATGAACTATGAACCATGAACTATCATATTTTTGCGGCTCCATGAAAAAAGCATTTATCCAACTACATATTGCTGTTTTTTTAGCAGGCTTTACTGCGATATTAGGAAAGCTTATCACCCTTAACGAAGGCATGCTTGTATGGTATAGAATGCTGATAACGGCTATTACATTATTTGTTCTTTTATATTTTAGAAAAGAATTACAGCGTTTATCAGTAAAAGATGCTTTTAAATTATTTGGTGTAGGCGCAGTAGTGGCATTGCACTGGGTAACATTTTACGGCAGTATAAAATATGCCAACGTTTCAGTTTCACTTACGTGCCTTTCGGCGATTGGCTTTTTTACTGCTTTCCTTGATCCGATTATAATGAGAAGAAGAATAGATGTTGTTGAAGTTTTTTTGGGTGCACTTGCCATCGCAGGCATCTATTTAATTTTTGATTTTTATCCTGAGTATAAACTTGGTATTTTTTTCGGCATTATTTCAGCTTTGCTGGCAAGCCTGTTTCCTATTTTTAATAAAAACCTTTTACAAAAATTTTCAGCAAGAACAGTTACGTTGTACGAAATGGGTGGTGGCTTTATTGCGCTCACATTTATTATGCCGCTGTATTTAAAAATGTTTCCCGCAAAATATTATCTGCCTACCAACAGCGACTGGCTTTGGTTGCTTGTGCTTGCATGGATATGCACGGTACTCACTTTTATTCTTGCATTAAATGCGCTAAAAAAAATATCACCCTTCACTGCCAATCTTGCTTACAATCTTGAGCCGGTATACGGGATAATTCTTGCTTTTATCATCTTTCATGAAAACAAGTATTTAAGCGCCGGATTTTATTTTGGCTTAGGTTTAATATTGCTTGCAGTGTTATTACAGATGACAAGAGTTGGTTTAAAATTAAAACAGGACAGAAGAGTCAATATGGAAAACAAATTTCTTAATACTTAGCCTACGGCAAGCCCACTAAAAACCAGTCTCCAATACCGTGCAGGATGCCAATTATCCAAAGGTTATATGATCTGTTGTAGATGATCCCGAAAAACAAGCCTATTAAAAAAATGGCTCCAAGAATTATAAACTTGCCATGGTAAATAAGATTAAAATGCAGTGGACCAAAAGTGAAAATAATATTAGATAATAATATTGCGGCGGTTACTCGAAACCTGCGTGTTAATTCAGTTTGAAGAAATCCCCGATAGATCCATTCCTGGTAAAATCCCCAACACATATAAAAGAAAAAAGTAACAAGAAGTATATCCCATCCATATTCATTTAAAGATGCTGAGAATTTTTCTTTTGTAAAATAATAAAAGATGAAAAAGTACAGCGGTACGATGAGCAACAGAAAAACTATTTCATATTTATTCCAGTTAGATATTTTTTTCAAACCAATATCTTTTAATTTGATCTGAAAAAACTTTGTAACTAAAAAAACAAGTCCCAGAAAAATAACAGCAGTTATGCCGGTAGATAAAAGGTCTGGATAGCCTAAATAATCTTTTATCAGCATAATACATTCCCGTACACCTTCAAATACCAGTACAAGTAACAATATAACTTTCCCCTGCTCCGGATGGTAAAGTGGTTTTACTTTATTATTGAAATACAGAATCATTACGGCCCACAACAATCTTATATTTCCATCTCCTTTATTAAATAAGGGTTTGATCATCGTGATATTTAAAATTTTTCTGGAGGGAAGATAAAATAAAACTATTTCTTACCGCAATATTCTATGATAACCTGACGTTACCAAAAGGTTAGTAGCTATAATTTCGGAAACAACTTAAAATCCATATATGCTCAGAAGCCTTATTCTCCCGATTAGCATTTACAGGTTACAAACAAAAATGCATACCCTGGAAATCCGTATCAAAAAAATGGAATCACGCAACTATCTTGATCTGCAGGGTAGAAAGGATGTTGCCCGGATGAAAAAAGTGTTGTGTCATTTACACGACCAGGAATCTGCTCTCCATTTTTCTTTCAGTATGTAATATACCAGTTACAGTAATAATTTAAACCTACTGTAAGTATAAGTTGATTACATTTAGAGAGAAAAAATTCCTCATGTCATCAACCCACAAGGTTCCTAAAAAAATCACAGCAATTTTAGCAATTGTTTTTGTGCTTCCCGCATTATACATTTTTGGATTATGGTTAAATGCATTTAGTAAGGATATAAGTACTCCTCAAAAAATTAATGAATTCACTGATCATTTTCCTTCTCCGCTTAGCGATTACAGAGTAATAATGTATATCTCAATAGCATGTTGCCTTACAGCTATGGTATTGGCAGCAAAAAGTTTTAAGCAGCGCTTACTCTCATTACGAATTGCAATGTGGCTAACTGTTATGGTTGCTTCCCTTATCTTCTTCCTCAATATATTTCAGCTATTGTAACATTACCTGTTTTACATATTAAATAGGCTTTATTTTGTGTATCCTTAAACTTTTATAAGTATAGATATCATGACTAAACAAATACATCAATCTTTTAAATCTTTTAATTACTTCGAAGCGTTATTTAGTGAAACGCAACAGAATACAGTTTTGCTTTTGGATAAGGAAGGAGTTATAAAACAAGTAAATACTGCCTTTAACAAAGGCTTTGGCTACACCGACGATGAAATTATCGGGAAACATTTTAAAATATTATTTACTGAAGAAGATCAGAAAAAAGGCATGCCGGAGCATGAACTCAGCAATGTGTTACAAAAGGGTCAGTGTATGGATAATAATTATCTGGTAAATAAAAATAAAGTCATCACATGGGTGTCAGGAGAGTCGATTCTTGTGAAAAATGATAAAGGTGAGATAAGTATATTAAAATTAATACAGGACATACATTCACAAAAAGAATACGAATTATCGCTGCAAAGTTCAAATGAGTTTAATGAGAGCATCCTCAGTTCGATAGAGGATATAGTTGTTGTTTTAAATAGTGATATGAAAATAGTAAAAGCCAATAGGGCATTTTCAAAATTATTTATGCAGGAACCTGATGTGGAAGCCCTGAATTTTTCAGATCTTATAAAAACTCATGATGCCAAAGGTGATCTTCAAAACAAAATACTATTAGCAATAAATACAAAAAAGGGTTTTGTAAATAAAGAAATGGAAATACAAACACTTGACGGAGATAAAAAAGTGTTTAATATTAGCTGTAGTCCCATGGAGGATAATACAAACGTTTTACTGGTAATTCATGATATTACAATTCAGCGTTACTCGGATAGACAACGGGAAGATATTATTGGCTTTGTGGCGCATGAGCTTAGAAATCCTTTGGCAAATATTGTATTGTGTAACGAATTATTGGGAGAAATAATAAAAGAAAATAATATTGAAGCCGCTACAGATTTGATAACAAGAAGTAAGAATAATGTAATGCGGCTTAATAAAATGATAGCTGAATTATATGATGCAACAAAAATAGGTTCAGGGAATATGCCTGTTGAAACTGCCGAATTCAATTTTGGAGAAATGGTAAGGGATGCAGTTGAAACCATTGAGGTCTTGCATCCTGATTATACAATTATAGTAAATGGCAAAGCAGATGTATTAATACATGCAGACCGTTACCGGCTAATACAAGTGATTACCAATTATCTAAATAATGGTATTAAATATTCCAAAGGTAGCAGCGAGGTTGAGCTTACATTGCAGCATGATGATAAAAGCATAACTGTATCAGTTAAAGATAAAGGGCTTGGTATATCAAAAGATCAGTTGCCTTATATTTTTAACCGCTTCTTCAGGGCTGAAAAAACTAAGAACCTTGAAGGTGTTGGATTAGGATTGTATCTATGCCGGCAAATTATTAAAGCCCATGATGGCAGTGTTTGGGCAGAAAGCGAAGAAAGTAAGGGCTCAACTTTTTATTTTTCAATTCCAATTTAATTTTTTGGTGGCATGATGGTTGTTTGGTAAAAAATATAAATTATTATTATTATGGCAAAAATATTAGTAGTTAATAATGATATAGATACTATGTCACTTTTAAAAAAATGGTTGCAAAGAAAAAATTATGAAGTAGAATTTACATCTAATGGGGAAGAGGCTCCACACATTGTTAAGGAATTTTCTCCGGATCTTGTTTTGGTTGATGTTCTTCAAAGCAAAGTTGCTGAAGAATTGAAATCTGATCCAGACCTGAAAAAAATACCGGTGATTTTAATGACGGGTTATACCATAGCAAACCGTACAATAGGTAGTATTAATGCTGATGATACAATTGCAAAACCTTTTAACCTTGATCTGTTGGAGAAAAAAATAGAAAATTTTTTAAAGAAGACAGCTTGAGTTATTTGTATTGATATTGTATACTTCCCAAAAGCCTTCTTTCTTTTGAATAGCATTTTTCACTATCACGCAGCCGTTGATCATTGTAGGTATATTTCCAAATAAAATAGTTGCTAATGTTATCTTCAGTTGAGGTCATTTGTTTTATTTGCCCCGATGGGTTGTACTCATACATGTAATCAGGTAACAATCGTTTTGCTCTTTGATTGTAATGCACAACATCTGTAATGCGGTTTTTATCATCATAATAATAAAGATATTTTCTGCCTTTTACCCCTCTTGATATTTCTTCTTCGTCAACAACATTTCCTTTTTCATCAACAGTAAAATTTACAGTTGAAACATCTCTGTTATTTTTTTTCCTGATCATTTTTTCGGGCTTGCCCCCGGCATTATACATGTATTGACGTGTTTCAATAATACTGCTGTTTTCGTCATTTGCTTTTACCAAACTTGTTACCAAAATAATGTGCCCTTTATTATCATAATCATATTCAACCTTTGCTAAAGAGGTTTGTGTACTGTCAACTGTTTTAGTTATCCATCCGCGATCGTTATAGTAGGTAACTAATAAGGATTGCTGGGTTATGATAGAACGTGTTACAGTTTCTGACTTGCGGAAATTTTTATCAATTTGCCTTTCACAAAAAAAATCTTCACTTGGCTCTCCATCATCTTCAAAACTTTTTATTGCCACTGTTCTTATATTCTCATTTTTTAAAATAGAAAACTCTTTTACCTGCTGCTGGTTTGTCCAAATGTCTTTATAAAAATATTGAGCGTTTGCGGTAAAACAAAAAATGATCAGTAATGCTGTGAGTCCAAAAAACTTATTGTAAAAAGAAAACATTTTTATATTGGATTTAAATCTTAAAATGATCAACCTGTATTTTGATTGTAAAATATGCCAATAATGCGGGATGCAGATTTTCTTTATTATTTTTAACCAGATTTTATAAAGTAAAACCTCCAGCATTTGTCACATCTTCCCCGGCGAAAGGAAAATAATTGTTTGAATTGCGGTACACATGTTATAGGGCATTTTTGCCATAATTGCGGACAGGAAAATATTGAACCCAAGGAATCTGTTTGGCACCTGGTATCACATTTTTTCCAGGATATAACTCATTTTGACGGCAAATTTTTTACTTCTTTAAAAGACCTTATCATAAAGCCGGGATTTCTTTCAAGTGAATACGTTATCGGGAGAAGAGTAAGATATCTTAACCCGATAAGAATGTACCTGTTTACATCTGCGATATTTTTCCTCATTTTTTTTTCTTTGTATTCGATAGATGAAAAAAGTTTTAGTATAGGTGATATAAATGGAAAAACATTTGGACAGATCAAACAAATGGATTCTGTTTCATTTGCAGAATTTACATCAGAATTAAATAACGGTAAGTCATTGGGCAAAGAGGATTTTAAAACCAAAGTTGATTCCATGGACGCAACAACATTTGCTTTGCTCTCAAAAAAAATAAAAGACAACAAGGTATTTAGCAGGCAGGAAGTTAAGGCAAGCGTTGATACGATGGATTCTATTAAAGTGAGTGCATTCACAAAAAAAGTTACTAAAGGTTTGCCCTTGAGCAGGGCAGAGTTTACATCCACCTTTAATAATTTTTCTATTGCTCCGGGCAATTACCGTTCCAAAAAAGAATATGATTCATTATTACAAGCCGGTGTAAAAAAACATAACTGGTTTGAAAGACAATTGGTGTATAAAAATATTGAGCTAAAGGAAAAATATAGCTCTGATGCAAAACTAATTATCCGTGCGCTACTCAACAAGTTTATGCATCTTATACCCCAGATTCTTTTTGTATTGCTGCCATTGTTTGCGCTTATTTTAAAATTGGTTTACACAAGGCGAAAACAATTTTATTATGTTGATCATGTGATCTTCACCCTTCATCTTTACATATTTATTTTTTTAATGATGCTGTTAACATTCGGCTTTGGAAAACTTAAGAGTTTACTCAATTGGAACTGGCTAAGTTTTGTATCTGTAATATTTGTGCTTAGCATATTTTTTTATTTTTATAAAGCTTTACGAAATTTTTATAAACAGCGCAGGGCTAAAACAATATTTAAATATTTTATCCTGTTATTAATGTTCTTCTTTACTACTGTATTAACCTTTGCAATATTTTTCTTTTTCTCCATGTTCAGTTTATAAAAATACTATGTCAATAAATACAAATGCAGATATGCAACGCTTAGTTAAAATAATGAATGAGCTGCGTGAAAAGTGCCCGTGGGATAAAAAACAAACTATACACACGCTGCGCCAGCAAACAATTGAAGAAACTTTTGAATTGGTAGATGCAATAACTGATAAAGACTGGAAGGGAATAAAAGAGGAACTCGGAGATCTTTTACTTCACATAATTTTTTATTCTAAAATAGGAGCCGAGCAGCAACAGTTTACTTTACAGGAAGTAATTGATGGTATCTGCGAAAAATTAATTGTAAGGCATCCACATATTTATGGTGATCCCGAAGGCTCGGGACAAATCGTAAAAGTTAATGATGAAGAAGATGTAAAAAGAAACTGGGAACAGATAAAATTAAAAGAAGGCAAGCAATCTCTTTTAAGCGGTGTTCCAAAATCACTACCAGCGATGGTTAAAGCAATGCGACTGCAGAGTAAAGCAAAACAGGTAGGCTTTGAATGGGAAACAAAAGAGCAGGTGTGGGAAAAAATTAAAGAAGAAGAACAGGAGTTATTGGAAGCAGTACGATTGAAAGACCAAATTGATATTGAAGAGGAAATGGGAGACCTGTTTTTCTCAATTATTAATTATGCAAGATTTTTAAATGTTGATGCTGAAAATGCTTTGGAGCTTACCAATAAAAAATTTATTAGCCGTTTTACTGAGATGGAAATAAGGGTCAAATCTGATGGCAAAAATCTTCATGATATGACGCTTGAAGAAATGGACAGCATCTGGAATTCAATTAAACAACAAACCAAAAAAGATTGAAAAAAAAATACATCAATATTTTTTTTGGCAGAAGCGGTTATCTGCTTGTTATAGCCTTATCATTAATAATTTTATCTTTTATTATTGAAGGCTATTGGAACGGAACTTCAGTTTCTGGTATACAAAAAACGATACAAAAAGACATACAGCAAAAGCAAAAAGATTTTTTTGATATTTATAAAGATACAGGCGTATTAAACCAACTCATAAATAAAACGTACAGCGAAGAACTGCTGCAAAAGTTAACTAACAAAAAATATTTTTTTTTCATTTACAAGTATGATACAGCATCAACTTATTTTCCTGTTTTTTGGAACACACAAATTATTCAGCCGGATGAAAAAATTCTTGCTTCTAATGATAGCAATTATACTTCATTGCTTGCCAATGGATGGTATGTGATAAATTCAAAAACCATTTCTCTAAAAGGTTTAGGGTATAAAATAATATCGCTTATCCCGGTTAAATGGGATTATTATGTAAAAAATAAATATTTACAAAATTCTTTTGTTGCCGTTCCCGGTATAGATAATAAGTATGATGTAAGTCTGCTCCCTGAAAAAATAGCGATTAAGGATATGGAGGGGCATTCACTTTTTTGTTTGAATAAAACAAGCGCAAATATTATTGAGCATAATAATATTGTTTCGTTGTGGTTGAGAATTATTGCAGCGGTGTTGGTTCTTTTATATATCAATGTTGTAGCAAATTTTTACGTAGCAAAAAAAGGAATCTGGAAAGGCTTTATTTTTTTATTTTTATGCATACTTGCGCTCAGGTTTATAAGTTATTATTTACCTATCCCAATTAACCTCCGGCAGTTAGAAATATTTGATCCTGCTGTGTATGGTTCTAACATGGTGCTGCGTTCGCTGGGTGATCTTTTTATAAATTCAATTTTATTTGCATGGCTGGTATTGTTTTTACGGCATCATTGGGATGACGCCGACTTTAAGCTTACTCCAAAAACCAACCCCGATAGTTATCGGGGCAAAAAAAATGTAATTGTTATTGGCACATCGGTATTCATGATAATCATTACCATCGTGAGCGGGCACATCATCCGCAGCCTTGTTGCCGATTCGCAGATATCGTTTGATGTGATGAATTTTTTTACGCTAAACATTTATACCGTAGCAGGATTTATTATTTTATGTTGTATCGCCATCGGCTACTTTTTTCTTGTACAGATATTATTGTACCTGGTGCAATGTTGCATTGATAAACCGTATGAATTATATATTGCCCTGGCCATAGCAGGGCTTATAATACTTTCATTAAGGGTTAACACACCAAACATCTCATTCGATATTGCTTTGATACTTTGGTTATTGCTTTTTGTATTATTGATGAATAATAATTATCTCTCTTTACTGGCAGCCAGAATTGTTCCATCGCGTTTTATTTTTTGGATATTCTTTTTTTGTGTTTCTATAACAGGTATTATCGTACTTCAAAATAGTTTTAAGGAATTAAATGAACGCAAACATTTTGCCGAAAACCTTTTCAACAAAACCGATCCTGCAGGCGAGCGGATGATGAATATCATGTTAACTGATTTTAATAATGATTTTCTTTCTTCACTTTTTCAGCGTTTTAATAATGCAGCTGATAACAAATTTGTAAAAGACAGTCTTATAAATGAAAATTTTTCCGGCTATCTAAATAAGTATGCCACCAGGATATATACTTTTGATGCTCATCAAAATCCATTGTATAACCAGGACTCCTCTACGTACAATACAATGAATGCGGTTTTGCAAACACAGGCAAAACCAACAGCCTACCCTGATCTTTTTTATTACGATGTATCATACGACCGCTTTAATTATATAATTAAGAAACAGGTTACAGATTCTGCCGGCATGTTACGGGGGTTTTTATTTATTATTTCGAGTCCAAAAAGTTATAAGACCGATGCATTATATCCGGAATTATTTTCAAAGGGTGCTGCCAACTCCATTGAGAGTTCATCAAAGTATTCGTATGCTGTGTACAACCAAAAACATTTACGTAACAGTTATAATAATTATCCATTTCCAACGGTTATTGCAAACATGCGCATTGCTAACAATGAGTACATAACCAAAAAGAACAATGGGTATGATGAACTTTGGTATAATGCAGGAAATGATAAAATAATTGTGATCGCTAAAAGCGATAGTTTTTTAATGGAATCTTTAACCCTTTTTGCATATCTGTTCTTTTCCTTTTTAGTAATTACCGGATTGTTTAATGTATTCAATGTATTCATCAGGGGAAGATTTCACTTTAACAAAATGAGGTCATTACTGCAATTCACGATCCGTAACCAGGTGCATGGTACCATTATCCTGATTAGTATATTTTCATTTGTTATAATTGGTATTGCAACTATTTTATTTTTTATAAACCGGTATCACGGCAGTAATCGCGAAAGGCTCAGCAGAACGATACATATAATGGAAAATGAAGTTAGAAATTCTCTTGATTCATTTTCGGTCTATGATCAGAAACTAAAAGTGTATGATTTTTTGCCTAATGAAAAGCTTGAATACACAATAAATAAACTCGCTGAAATTCATGCGGCAGATGTAAACGTGTACGATGTAAACGGCAATCTTAAATTGTCATCATTGCCGCTTCCATACAATACAGGCGTAATAAGTACAAAGATGGATCCCGTAGCTTTTTATCATCTTAGTAAATTAAAGGATGTACAATTTTTTCAGGAACAGCAAATAGCTAAATTAAAATACCTGAGCGATTATGTTCCTGTTCGGGATGAAACAGGAAAAGAATATGCCTACCTCAACATTCCTTATTTTGAATCGCAAAACAGGCTTGAAGATGAGATATCTAATTTTCTTGTTACGATAATTAATCTCAATGCATTTATTTTTTTAATGGCCGGCATCATTGCTTTATTTATTACCAATCGTATTACGCGTTCATTTTTTATTATCACCAATAAAATGAAAGAAATAAATATTGGAAAAGTAAATGAACAAATAACCTGGCACCGTAAAGATGAAATAGGAGAGTTGGTAGATGAGTATAATAAAATGGTGAATAAATTAGATGTAAGCGCTGCATTGCTTGCCAGGAGCGAAAGAGAAGGCGCATGGAAAGAGATGGCAAGGCAGGTAGCGCATGAAATAAAAAACCCTTTAACCCCGATGAAGCTGAATTTACAATACCTGCAAATGGCAATTGATACTAACTCGCCAAACGTAAAAGATATTTCCTTGTATGTGGCAAAAATTTTGGTTGAGCAGATAGATCATCTTTCGCAAATTGCTACAGACTTTGCACAGTTTGCAAATATTGAAAGAACACAAAACCAGGTTTTTAATGTAAACGATTCCATACAACATGTGTCATCATTATATTCTGTTGATGATAAATTGAACATCACTGTTTCTACGCATGCACAAAAAATAATGATAAAAGCAGACAAGACACAGATCAACCGTCTGTTGACAAATCTTATACAAAATGCAATTCAGTCAGTGCCGGAAAACAGGAAACCAGAAATTGAAATAACAACTACAGGTACAAATGATAAGGTAATCATTTCTGTTAAAGATAATGGTACGGGCATTCCGCAGGGTATGGTTGACAAAATATTTACGCCCAACTTTACAACCAAAACTTCCGGTACCGGGCTTGGCCTTGCCATGTGTAAAGGAATTGTAGAAAAATTAGATGGCAGGATATGGTTTGAAACAAAAGAAAATGAATACACCTGTTTTTTTGTTGAGTTGCCAATTGTTGAAAATTAATATATTTGAAATTTAAAATCTCTATGTCAAAAATTTTAATTGTTGATGATAATGCAGATGTGTTACATGTTATGCAATTGCTTTTAGGTTCCCGTGGCTTTCAAGTTGAAGTAACCACTAACGGAGAAGAAACATTTAATTTGGTTAATTCATTTCAACCTTCACTTATATTTCTTGATGTGCATCTGGGCCGCATGGATGGAAGGGATATTTCGAGGCTATTAAAAACCACGGAAGAGACAAAGTTTATTCCCATCATTTTATTTTCAGCAAATATAATTAAGGACTCTACATTGGCAGATTCCCTGGCTGATGAATTTGTAGCAAAGCCATTTGATATTCACGATCTGCTGGTGAAGATAAATAAGCATATAGTTACTACCGGTAATGACGAAAGCATGACTGCATAAGATTGATATCTGCGCAAATAAAAACAAGTTACTTTATAAAAGTTTTGCCGTTTCATTTCTCATCGGGGTTTCACGGATAGAAAATTTGTATTGAAGTACATGTTGTGAGAACCCGCTTGGGCAACCTTCTCATTGCGGTTAAGCTTTATTTCTTCTATATTGCTTTTGCCTTTTCATTTATCTTTAAGCTCACAACTGTTTATCACCCTTCCATTCATATAAAATAGCATGAATACTCAACAGGAAAAACAACTCAAAAAAAGAAATGCAGAACTTGAAAAAGAGTTGGCAGCAAAAAACCGTGAGCTCAAGATTGAAACAGCTTTAGAAAAAGTTCGTGCCATCGCATTAGGTATTAAGGAACCCGCTGATATGCTGGCTGTATGTAAAACCATTTCTCTCCAAATGCAATTGCTGGGAGTAAAAGAAATACGCAATGTGCAAACCGCCATCTTTTATCAAAGCAAAGGCACTTACACGAATTATGAATATTATGCAAAACATATTAAAACATTTATTACTGAAACCAACTATACAAATCATAAAATACACAAGGCCTTTGCTGCAAATATGCTAAAAGGAAAAGGTGATTTTTTTATCACTCATATTAAGGGTAAAAAAGTTAAGGACTGGATAGCATTTCAAAAAACTACTAATGTTTTTATAGATCGCTTTTTGGAAAAAGCAAGTTCACTCAATTATTACTGGCATTCACTTGGCCCGGTTGCGCTGGGTATTTCCACTTATGTTCCATTGACTGCTGATGAGTTGCAATTGTTCAAACGTTTTTTAAAAGTGTTTCAACTGGCTTACCATCGGTACATGGATATTGAACAGGCAATAACACAAGCCCGGGAAGCCAGGATAGAAGCATCACTCGAAAGGGTGAGAGCTGTTGCCATGAGCATGAATAAACCTGAAGACTTGCTAAATGTTTCCGAAACATTGTACAGCGAATTTCATTCATTAGGCTTTCCTGAATTAAGAAACTCGATGATCAACATTCATAATGATGAGAAAAAAACATTTGTGAATTATGATTACTCTGATGAAATGGAAAGAAGCGTTAATCATTTAACGTATAACATCCATCCTCTAATTGAGAAACAGATAAAACAGATTAGGAGTGCTAATGATGCTTTTTCAGAAACAGTTTTTGAAGGAGATGATCTAAAAGCAATGAAAAAATTCAGGAAAAAAATTGGAGAGAAAGATGATCCAAGAATAAAAAAAGCCAAAGCACTGTATTATTATTTCTATTCAATAGGAACAGGATCTATTGGCATTTCTACTTTTAAGCCTATCAACGTTGAGCATCTTGAATTGCTGAAAAGATTCAGAAATGTCTTTAATCTTTCTTATCAGCGATATACTGATATAGCACTTGCAGAAGCCCAGGCAAGGGACGCAACCATTGAAACTGCATTAGAAAGAGTAAGAAGCAAAACAATGGCTATGCATAATAGCCAGGATGTTGGTGAAACCGTGGCCACATTGTTTGAGGAATTTGTTAAGCTTGGCATAGACACGTTCCGGTGCGGCATAGGGATCATCCACCAGGAAAAAAAAATGGAAGTGTGGACAGCAAAACGCGATGTCAATGGAAAAGTTAATTTCTTTACCGGTTATATGGATATGACGATCCATTCCTTGTTAAAGGGTGCTTATTCCGCCTGGAAGAAAAAACAGGATTCGTACGTATACGAATTGAAAGGCGATGATTTAAAAGAATATTTCAGTCGTAGCAACAATAATCCCAATTATCCGCTGAAATATGATATACCATCCTTGCCGTCAAGATTAATTTTCAGTGTATTCTATTTTCCTGAGGGCTTTCTTTTTGCGTTTACACTGGAGGAATTATCAGCTGAAGCAACGAAGATATTTAAGCGCTTTTCTGGTGTTTTTGGTCAGACCTATACGCGTTTCCTCGATCTGCAAAAAGCAGAAGCACAGGCAAGAGAAGCACAGATAGAACTTGCATTGGAAAGAGTGAGAGCAAGAACGATGGCTATGCAAAAAAGTGAGGAATTGCATGAAACCTCTCAGATTCTTTTTCAGCAAATGAAAGAATTAGGAGAGCCGGTTGAACAACTGACGATTGGCATTGTAAAGGAAAGAGAAAATGTGGTGGAGATTTTTGCCACAATCCAAGGAAGTCAATTACAGCAATCCTTCCGGCATAGTATTGATGAGCCGACGGTAATGAATAAAATCTACAGAGGATGGAAAGCACAGAAGAAATCTTTGCTGATAGAAATGAATAGTGAAGAAATACAAGTTTATAATCGTTACCGGAATGAATTGGTTAAATCGAAAATGTTTTCAACTACACTTTCAAAAGATGACCGGCGAATTATCTATGCAGCGTACTTCTCGAAAGGAATGCTTGCGCTGGGTAGCAATACTCCCCTTTCTGAGGAATCCCATCGGTTGTTAAAACGGTTTGCCGGCGTATTCGATGGCATTTATACCCGTTTTCTCGATCTGCAGAAAGCGGAAGCACAGGCAAGAGAAGCAAAGATTGAAGCGGCATTGGAAAGAGTGAGAAGCAGATCAATGGGTATGCAAAAAAGCGAAGAGCTAAAAGAAGTAATCCAGGTTGTGTATGAACAATTCGTTCACTTAAATATCCATATCGAACATACAGGATTTGTTGTGGATTATAAGGCAAAGGGTGATTGGCATTTTTGGATAGCTGACAAGCACGAAGTTCCGGCTGAGATAACAGTTCCTTATTTCGATTCTGTGTGGGGACTTTGTTTTAATGAAGCAAAAGAAAAGGGAATGGATTTCTTTGCCACCCATCTTAATTTTGAAGAGAAAAACAAATTCTACCAGGATCTTTTAAAGCATATCCCCGGATTGACGGAAGAAGTTAAGGATTTTTATTTTAGTTGCCCGGGCCTTGGGGCATCCACTGTATTGTTAGAAAATGTTGGCCTGTACATCGAGAATTTTTCGGGTACTATTTATACAGATGAAGAGAATGAGATACTCATGCGGTTTGGAAAAGTTTTTCAACAAACCTATACCCGTTTCCTCGATCTGCAAAAAGCAGAGGCACAGGCAAGGGAAGCACAAATTGAAGCGGCTTTGGAACGGATAAGGTCATCTGCCATGGCTATGCATTCA